>DBNT01000031.1 GCA_002299835.1 Nitrospiraceae bacterium UBA665
GATAGGGTGAGGGTGAATAATTCACCTTTAAGGTTACCCCTCCCCCTCGCCCCCTCCCGCAAGGGGAGGGGGATTTAACGGGATAACAATTCTCTATCTCTGTTTTTCGGGGCCCAACTCTTCCTTGATAATAAAAAGTACAGATAGGTATAATAGTTAGAACAGTTCAATTGGAGGTTGTTGGAGGCTATTGTATGGACAAATTTATGCTTGACAAAGAAAACACTGCCCTGCTTATTATAGACATTCAGGAAAGACTTGTTGCTGCTATAAAAGATAAAGTAGGAGAGGCTGTTGTAAATAACTGTCAGCATCTTATTGAGATTTCAAAGATGCTGAACATGCCTATTACACTTACAGAGCAATATCCAAAAGGATTAGGACAAACAGTTAATGAAATAAAAAACTCCCTGCCCGAATATAAACCAATAGAAAAACTTGCATTTAACTGCTGTTATGAGCCGAATTTCATAAATGAAATAAAAAAGCTCAATAAAAAGACAATTATACTCACCGGAATAGAGACCCACATTTGTGTCCTTCAGACATGTATGGGACTTTTAAAAGAAGGCTACAATGTCCATGTTGTGAGAGATGCTGTTTGCTCAAGGACAAAGGAAAACTGGCAGGCAGGAGTTGAATTTATGCGTGACGCTGGGGCAGTTGTCACATGCACAGAGATTGTTTTATTTCAATTGCTTAAAGTCGCGGGAACAGAAGAGTTTAAGGCGATTTCAAAAAGGATTAAGTAGCTGGGGAGAGAGGATTCGAACCCCTATAAGCAGATCCAGAGTCTGCCGTCCTGCCGTTGGACGACTCCCCAAATTTCAGTTGTTGAGTTATAGAGTTTGTAGAGTTTATTGCGTTAGCTCGCAATTTACAAATTATCATAACTCAACAAACACAATAAACTCATTTTTTTTTCGATTCAAATAGCCCTTTTACTTCTTCCATTAATTCGTTTATATCTTTAAACTGCCTGTAAACAGAGGCAAATCTCACATAAGCTACCTTGTCAATCTCTTTTAGAGAAGACATTATCTCCTCCCCTATCCATGAGCTCTGTATTTCCTTCACACCCATGCCCATCAGTTTTTTCTCTATATTGGTTTCAATTTCTTCAAGCCGTGTTATGGGAATTGGTCGTTTTTCGCACGCCTTTTTTAGCCCTGTAAGTATCTTATGGCTGTCAAAGAACTCGCGGCTGCCGTCTTTTTTTATTACCATTGGAAGGGGGTCTTCAACCCGTTCATAAGAGGTAAATCTTTGCTCGCATTTGAGGCATTCTCGTCTTCTGCGTATTACATCGCCTTCTTTGCTGGTTCTTGAGTCAATGACTCTGTCTTCAATGTTTCCACAAAACGGGCACTTCATTTTTTACAAATCCCAAAATCCAATAACTTATTGATTTATAATAATTCTGTCATTCCCCGACCCCCGATTAAGACCCCCCCGACAAAGGATCTCGGGGGCAGGCTTCGAGGGCATGCTTGTTCGGGGAAATCTATACATTTATGTTTCTGGATTGCGTCCTCCGACCCCCTGAACAAGTCAGAGGGCATGCTTGTTCGGGGGAACAAGCCGGGCAATGACATTTTCATCCCCTTTTGTGCCGAGCACTCAAGGCGTTGAGTGCTCGGCATGTGGGTTTCATTAGTAAATAGGATGCCTCTCGCAAAGGATACGCACTCTTTCATGTATGCTGGCTATCACCGAAGGGTTACTGATATTGCGGATGACATCTGAGATGGCGCTGGCTATTTCATCCATCTCTGAATTTCCCATTCCCCTTGTTGTTACTGACGGTGTGCCGAGCCTTATTCCGCTTGTTACTGTTGGCGACTTATCATCATATGGTATGGAATTTTTGTTTACAGTTATTCCGGCTTTATCCAGCGATTCCTCTGCCTCTTTGCCTGTGACATTCATATTGCTTAAATCCACGAGCATCAGGTGATTATCTGTGCCGCCCGAAATTATTTTAAACCCATGACTCATAAGTCCTTCAGCTAATCTTTTTGCATTGCTTATAACTCTTTTTTGATAATCCCTGAAATTTTTGTTTAGAGCTTCTTTTAGTGCTACAGCCTTTGAAGCTATTACATGTATAAGAGGGCCTCCCTGTATACCCGGAAAAATCATTTTGTCAATTGCTCTTGCGTGTTGTGCCTTGCACATTATTATGCCCCCGCGGGGACCCCGCAATGTTTTGTGTGTTGTTAATGTTACAAAGTCAGCATATGAAACAGGTGATGGATGCTGTCCTCCTGCTATTAGCCCTGCAATGTGTGCTATATCGGCTAAAAGATAAGCGCCTGCTTCCTTTGCAATTTCAGAGAAAGCCTTGAAATCAAGGATGCGAGAGTAAGCGCTGGCGCCGACTATTAACATTTTCGGTTTATGGCGCATGGCAAGATCTCTTACCTCACCCATATCTATATAACCTGTTTCTTTATTTACACCATAAAATACAGTTTTATAAAGCATGCCGGTGAAGTTTACTGATGAGCCGTGCGAAAGGTGTCCGCCGTGACTCAAATGCATGCCTAAAATAGTATCTCCTGGTTTTAGAAATGAAAAAAAGACAGCCATATTTGCCTGACTGCCTGAATGAGGTTGGACATTGACATGTTCAGCGCCGAAGAGTTCTTTTGCCCTGCTGATAGCAAGATTTTCTACTACATCGGCATATTCGCAACCGCCATAATATCGTCTGTTAGGATAGCCTTCAGCATATTTGTTTGTAAAAACAGAACCCTGCGATTCAAGCACAGCGCGGCTCACATAGTTTTCTGATGCAATTAAGAGAATCTTGTTTTGCTCTCTTTCGGTTTCCCTAATGATTGCTTCATATATTTCCGGATCTGCTTCTTTCAGATGTTGGAGATTCATAACTATAACCCTAACCGAGCACTCAACTGTCAGGATAAACGGTTAATTATATTAAAACCTTATCTTGACAGTTGAGTGCTCGGTTAGAACCCCTCCTTATAGTCTTCTATTTTTTTCTTCAATTAGCATGATTTTTTTAAGCCTGTTTGCATGCCTTCCGCCTTCAAATGGCGTAGTCAGCCATGTGCGGACAATTTCTTTAGCAAGGTCTTTGCCGACAATCCTTCCGCCTAAAACAAGGACATTGGCATCGTTGTGAAGACGTGACATCTTTGCAGAAAAAAGCTCGTTGCAAAGAGATGCCCTTACATTAGAGAATTTATTAGCAACTATTGACATGCCGACTCCTGTGCCGCAGATTAAAATTCCGCTTTCGGCTCTGCCGGTTGATACATCCATTGCGACTTTTTCACCGAAATCAGGATAATCTACTGATTGAGTGGTGTTGGTGCCATAATCTGCATATGTGTGACCAAGCTCTTTCAGTATTGCGATTATCTCTGTTTTCATCTCCAGTCCGGCATGATCGGAGCCGATTGCAATAAACATACATCCTCCAATCTTCAAGTAGTTAAGGGGTTAAGGGTTAGAAAACAAAAAATCTTTTCCCTTAATCCCTTAATTACTTATATGCTTAACTGCTTAAAATAGAATATCTTATAAGAGAGGCACGGTTGAAGTCAAGAAAACGAATTGCCTGCAAAAAATTATGATTGATGTTAGCATAAAATATGATATCATATTATCCCGATTTTATCGTAAAGGCAGGCGCATCGGTCTATCTTGTGGAAACAAAGGCGCTAAAGGATATGAACGACCAAAATGTCAGACAAAAGGAGCTTGCAGCGCTGGATTGGTTGAAAAAAATCAATGAACTAAATCCTGACGACCGCATGGGTTGCGAATGGAGCTATGTTTTGCTTGGGGAAAACACTTTTTACAGTTTGAGGAATAAAGGAGCGTCAGTGCAAGAGATTATGGAATTTGGAAAACTGACGCAGCAGAAGGTGTCAAAGACATTATTTTAGAGAGGTTGTTATGAAGATTCTCGAATATAACGACATTGACTATTCAAAGGTAAGGCGGCAATACGAAAAGGTTATCAGCTGCCTTGAAAGAGATGACTTCCGCTCTGCTGATATCAAGAAGCTTACGGAGCATGACCTGTACAGTGCAAGGCTTGATGAAGCCAATCGCCTGATATTTAAGATTGCAAAATATAACAGGATGCGCTATGCCTTAATGCTTGAGGTTGTGCTTAATCATGCATATGACAGGTCAAAGTTTCTCAGAGGCGCCAAAATTGATGAAACTAAAATACCTGCAATTGAAGACAACTCGCAGATAAAAGATGAAAATCTTTCTTCCATTTTCTATGTTAATCAGTCGGATAAACGATTTCATTTTCTTGACAAAATTATCTCTTTTGACCCTGAGCAAAAAGATGCTTACAAAGCTCATCCCCCGCTCATTATCATAGGCCCAGCAGGTAGCGGCAAGACTGCCCTTATCCTTGAAAAGATGAAGCGCTTTCATGGGCATGGCATTTATATAACCCTTTCTCCATATCTTTCAGAAAATGCGAGGAATCTCTATTACAGCCATCACCATGACAATGACAATCAGGAAATATCTTTCCTCTCTTTCAGGGAATTCCTCGAGACCATGCGCGTGCCTGATGGCAAAGAGATAAGATACAATGTGTTTGCATCATGGCTGCATAGGTTTCCACGGCAGCAGCGCGTTGCAGATGCCCATCGCCTGTATGAAGAATTCCGCGGCGTGATAACAGGCTCTATTGTTGACAAACCGTATCTCATCCGCGACGAATACCTGAATCTCGGCGTAAGGCAGTCCATCTATCTTGACAGTGAGCGTGAATTGGTCTATACCCTTTTTGAAAAATATATTGCGTTCCTCAAAGAAAACGGCTTTTATGATCCGAATATCCTTGCACACAGCTACATGAAATATGTGCAGCCTATTTATGAGCCTATTTATGACTTTGTTGTCGTTGATGAGGTGCAGGATATTACGAATATCCAGCTTCAACTCATACTCAAAAGTCTCAAAGAGCCTGACAATTTCATCCTATGCGGGGATTCCAACCAGATAGTGCATCCCAACTTTTTTTCATGGAGCGGCTTGAAGTCAATGCTTTATAAGAGCGAAGATTTAGAGGCTAAAAAGATAACGAGGATATTGCAGTCAAACTTCCGCAATTCAAAGACAATAACGGAAATCTCGAATAAGCTTATAAAGATTAAACAGAAACGTTTCGGCTCTATTGACAGAGAGAGCACCTATCTCATGAGCAGCCTATCTGAAGATAAAGGTGAGATAGTGTTTTTGAAGGATACAGATAAGGTCAAAAACGAATTAAATAAAAACATCAGGCGCTCTACTAAATTTGCCCTGATAGTGATGCGCGATGAAGAGAAGGCACTGGCACTCAAGTATTTTGACACACCTCTTTTATTCAGCATCCATGAGGCTAAGGGGCTTGAATATGAAAATGTGATTCTGTTGAATTTTGTTTCAGGCGAGCGTCAGAGTTTTCAGGAGATTGTAAATGGAGTCAGCAAAGAAGATCTTGAAGAAGAAATTCGTTATATGAGGTCGCCGGATAAGACGGACAAGTCTCTTGAGGCATATAAATTCTTTATCAATTCGCTGTATGTAGCAGTTACCCGCGCAGTGCAGAGGCTTTACATAATAGAGAGCGACACAGATCATAAACTTCTTCAGTTATTGGGACTGCGCAATGCCCTTGATCAAGTATTGATAAAAACAGGGCAGTCAACCAATGAAGAATGGCAGGCAGAGGCGCGCAGGCTTGAGCTTCAGGGCAAGCAGGAGCAAGCAGATGAGATAAGACGCTCAATACTGAAGACCCAGCCTGTGCCATGGGATGTCTGCACGGCTAATAGGGCTGTTGAGCTTGCAGAGCAGATATGCGCTGCAAGAGATAATCCCCAGAAGCCGAGAAAGGCGCTTTTTGATTATGCCCTCTTTTATGATAACCCTAAGATTATAGAATTTCTAAGCCTGAACCATTTTGATAAGGCAAGGCAGATATATGGAGCACTGCAGGGCAAGCCGTTTTTTAATGAATCGTTATATAAACAGCAAAAGGCAAATCTTGAAATTCGGCATCTCCAGAAATGCTCCGGCAGTTTATATAAAGAGGTCATCAGACAGTGCGAGCTTTATGGCATTGACCATCGCACAGAATTCAATCTAACGCCTTTGATGCTTGCTGCAAGGGCAGGCAATGTCCAGCTTATTAAGGAATTGCTGTCTGCCGGGGCAAACACGGAATTGACCGACAACTGCGGGCTGACCGCATGGCAGGGCTCTCTGCAAAGGGCAATACTGGACAAGAAATTTGCATCTTCTCAATTCTCTCAAATAAACGAAATACTTGCCCCTTCAAGCGTGAGTCTGAAGGTTGATGACAGACTCGTCAAGCTTGACAGCAGTCAGGGAGAATTTATGCTTTTTCATATCTTCTTTACACTATTGCCATATCAGTTCAATCATCTGCTGCCTGGCAAGATTTTTCTTACTGCTGTTCATCTGTCTGAAACAGCAGCGCTGCTGCCTGACAGCGTAATCGCGGAATATAGAAAAAAACGGCAGTATATATCAGGACTCCTTTCTAAAAACGAGGCAGGCAGCACAAATCCATATTCAAGGAAATTATTCAGGCGTAAAAATAGAGGGGCTTACATCTTGAATCCGGCAATCCAGATACGGCAGAAAGACGACTGGCTTGATATTTACCGCTTTGCAGGAATTGAACTTATTACACACATTATATCTGAAGATAAGAGGGCTTTTGATTCCTTTATGCAGCAGGTGTCTGCAGATGTTGAAGAGGTGAAAACAAAAGAAAAACTAAAAAAATTTAGAAAGGAGGCAGTTGGATGATCAAGACAGTTATACGTTCAGGTATAAGCTTTGGGACTGTGCTTGCAATTACCATCTCGTGGAGTCAGCATAAATCTATCCTGTGGGCTATAGTGCATGGTATTCTGTCATGGATTTATGTGATTTATTACGCCATCACTAGATAAAAACATAGACATGAACCTTTGGCTCTACATGCAGGAGTAAAAACTTGATTTTGAGCAAAATAGACAAAAGCACCGCACTAAAATTTCTTAAAACTACTGATATTCTTGAGCTTGGAGAGCAAGCTGACAATATCAGGAAAAATCTCCATCCGGATGGTATTGTCACATTCATTGTTGACAGAAATATCAATTACACAAATGTATGCATCAATAAGTGTAAATTCTGTGCGTTTTACCGGAATGCCGGCAGCCCTGATGCTTATCTTTTGAGTAAAGACGAAATATTCAAAAAAATAGACGAGACCATTGCCCTCGGCGGCACGCAGATATTGCTTCAGGGCGGAATTCATCCCAAACTCAGCATAAATTATTATATTGACCTGCTTAAATCTATCAAAAGCCGTTATTCGATAAATGTGCACGGTTTTTCTCCGCCTGAAATATCATATCTTTCAGAAAGGCATAATCTCACCATAAGGAAAACGCTCATAATGCTGAAACAGGCAGGGCTGGATTCAATACCCGGCGGCGGTGCAGAAATACTTTCTGACAGGATAAGGGAAATCTTGAGTCCAAAAAAGATAAAATCTTCTAAGTGGCTCAAAGTAATGGAAGATGCCCATAATATCGGCATGAGGACAACTGCTACCATGATGTTTGGGAGCGTTGAAGAACCTGAAGATATAATAGAGCATCTCGATGCAATAAGGACTCTTCAAGACAAAACAGGAGGCTTTACCGCATTTATTCCATGGAGTTTCCAGCCGGGGAATACAGAGTTAAGTCAGGAGTCAGGAGTCAGGAGTCAGGAGTCAGAGGGGACTATCCCAGATTTACGGACGCACCCCCCCTTGCTCCCCCCCTTATCAAGGGGGGGAATTGGGGGGGTAGAATCGGGACTGTCCCCATTGGGAGCCACTGCTGTTGATTATTTAAGGGTGCTTGCATTGTCGAGGGTATATCTCGACAATATTAAAAACATTCAGGCGTCGTGGGTTACGCAGGGATTAAAGCTTGCGCAGGTCGCATTAAGATTCGGCGCCAATGACTTCGGCTCTACGATGATTGAAGAGAATGTTGTTAAAGCAGCAGGCGTGAGCTATAGGGTATTAAAAGAGGATATATTACAGGCTATACAGAATTCCGGGTTTAAAGCAGCGCAGAGAGACACTTATTACAATATAATTAAAAGTTTTCAGGAGGTCTAATAAAATGATCAAAGAAGCGATAAGCCTTATAGTCCAGAATATAAGCCTCTCAGAGCCGGAAATGGCAGAATGCATGACAGAGATAATGGAAGGCAAGGCAACCGATGCACAGATAGGCTCTTTTCTTACAGCGCTTAGGATAAAGGGAGAAACTATAGAGGAGATTACAGGCGCTGTAAGGATTATGCGACAAAAGGCAACAAAGATAAAAGCGCCCAATGGTGTTGTAGATACATGCGGAACCGGAGGCGATATGTCAGGCACATTCAACATCTCAACAGTAACCGCACTTGTTGTTGCTGGAGCAGGGATACCTGTAGCCAAGCATGGAAACCGCTCTGTGTCAAGCCAGTCAGGAAGCGCTGATGTTTTAGAAGCGCTCGGGGTTAATATTGAACTTCCGCCGGAAAAAGTAGAGATGTGCCTGTTTCAAACGAACTTTGGTTTCCTCTTTGCACCTCTTTTCCATCCGGCAATGAAGTTTGCAATAGGCCCGCGCCGTGAAATAGGGATAAGGACAATATTCAATATTCTGGGTCCCCTCACAAACCCAGCAGGTGCAAAACGCCAGATACTGGGTGTTTTCGCCGGTAGATTGACAGAACCGCTTGCTGCTGTTTTAGGCAACCTCGGCGCTGATGATGCAATGGTCGTTCATGGAGAAGACGGGCTGGATGAGATTACAATATCAGATGGAACAAGGGTATCCAGATATAAAAACGGAAAGGTAGAGACTTTTTATATAACACCGGAAGATTTCGGTTTTAAAAGGGCTGAAATAAATGACATAGGCGGCGGTGATAAAAACAAAAATGCAGAAATAACCCTTTCTATTTTGAGCGGAGAGCCGGGCCCTAAAAGGGAAATAGTGCTGATGAATTCTGCAGCAGCTATTGTCCTTGCAGGCATAGCAGCAGACTTCGCCGCCGCCAAAGAAATCGCAGGAGAAGCAATAGATTCAGGCAAGGCCTTGAGGAAGCTCAAAGAAATACAAAGAGTAACAAACAGCCTGTAATATTATTTACACTCCCCGATAGGCACAGGGCCGCCAAAAACCCTGTAATGCTCTTTCAGTATCTCGCAAACTTCTACAGGCTCATCTACCACATGGAAAAGGGCAAAATCACCCCTATCTATTGTGCCTCCAGGAACGAGTGTGTTTTTCATCCAATCCAATAGTCCCTGCCAGTATTTGCGGCCAAAAAGGATAATCGGAAAGGATTCGATTTTTTCGGTCTGAACAAGCGTAAGTGCCTCAAAAAGTTCATCCATTGTGCCAAATCCGCCTGGGAAAATAACAAATGCCATTGAATACTTTATAAACATCAATTTTCTCACAAAAAAATATCTGAAATTCAAAGTAATATCCTGATACCTGTTTGCAACCTGCTCGTGCGGGAGGTCAATATTAAGGCCTATAGATTTGCTTTTGCCCATCTTTGCGCCCTTATTAGCTCCCTCCATAATACCATGCCCTCCGCCTGTTATTACCGCAAAGCCTGCATTTGAAAGCATTTTGCCGACCTTGACAGCTTGATGGTAGTAATCAGAGTCCTCCGTAAGGCGGGCGCTGCCGAATATGGTTACTGCAGGCCCGAGTCCGAAAAGGTTCTCAAAACCGTCCACAAGCTCTGACTGTATCCTAAATACCCGCCATGTCTCAGACTTTCTTAAATCCTCAATCATACAAACCTCCGTTTATTTATCTTCAAATTCCAGAGATAGATGCTCCGCTGCCTTTGGCATCTGTCCTATTTCTGACAGCGCAACAATCTCTTTCTGGCTTGAAACTCCAAGTTCTTTAAACTTCCTTACAGAAGGGATAAGCCTCGATTCCATAGAACTCACCCCTTTATTGTAAGACTCAACAGCCTTTCTAATTGCAACTCCTGTATCTGCAAAATGTTCAAGTACAATAGAAAATCTGTCATATAAATCTTTCCCCAAATTATTTATTTCTTGAGCGCTCTTTGTCACCTGCTCCTGCTGCCAGCCATATGCTACTGCCTTCAGCAATGCAATAAATGTTGTGGGTGTAGATATTATCACCTTCTTTGCGCTGCCGTCCTCTATAAGTTTGTGGTCATGCTCCAATGCTGCGCTGAAAAAAGATTCTCCTGGAAGATACATAACAACGATTTCAGGTGACTGCTTAAACTCATCCCAGTATGACTTTGAGCCTAAAACGGTCATATGGTTTCTTACCTGCGCAATGTAATTAGCTATAGCCTTTTTCCGTTCTTCTTCAGAAGAAGCTGAGACCGCACTCAAATATGCATCAACAGGCGCCTTTGCATCAACAACTATCTCCCTTCCATTGGGAAGCCTCACAACCATGTCAGGTCTGAGCCGGCCTGATTCAGTAGAAACAGACTCCTGCTCATAAAAATCGCAGTAGGCTGTCATGCCTGCAAGTTCTACAACCCTTCTCAGTCCGATCTCGCCCCATGAACCGCTTACTTTCGGCCTTCTTAATACTGTTACAAGGTTGCTCGTCTCCTTCTGAAGCTGCTCCTGCATTGATGACAGAAGCCTCAGTTGTTCCGACAGACTGCCCTCACTCTTATGGCGCCCCTCTTCTATTTCCTGAATCTGCTGCTCGTACCTCTTAAGCATCTCCTGAAGCGGCTTAATTGTCCCGTCAAGCGCCTCCCTGTGCTCCCCTAACTTGCCCTTTGTTTCAGCAAGGATCTTTCCTAAATGTTCTGAGGCAAGTTTAAGAAAGTCTTCGTTGCTGCTCTTCAAGGCTGCCGAGGCATGCGCCTTAAAAGTATCAGTTAGCTCTGTCTTCATTACCTCAATAAGCGCCTTCTGTTCCTCTATGCTTCTATATGAATCATCAAGCCTTTTCTGCGCTACTTCCAGTCTCGTTACGGTCTCGATCCTCTGCCCCCGCTCATTGTCAAGGTCGTTTCTAATGCTGTTTATATCCGAATCCTTTTGCTGAACTTGCTGTCTGAGCTCATTGACAACTGCCTCTGCCCCTTTTGCCCTTCCCTCAATCTCTACTATCTGCCTTGAATAACACGCATGAAAACGAAAGCTTGCAAAAAACCAGACAGCGGCTCCTCCGGCTGCTAAACCGATTATAAGAAATATCACAGCTTCAGCCAACAACATCCAATCTCCTTACTCTTAATTTTACTCCGAGCGAATCTGCAATCTCCCTGCATTTATCTATATCCACACCTTCCATTGCAACAACAGTTGCCGTGACTTCAGGGACATGCTTCTTTGCCTCTTTTATGAAACTAACAACCTCATTAAAGGCATTTTTAAATGCCGGCTTACATATACGGTTATAAGTTTTTTCATCCTGTGCATCAAGACTTATGGACATTGAATCTACAAGACCCTGCAATTCAGGAAGGATATTTCTTTTATGAATTAAATTGCCGTGTCCGTTTGTGTTTATCCTCACCCTGCCGCCATTTTCCTTTATCCATGAGGCAACCTGCTTTACAACATCAAGTCTAAGCAGTGGCTCTCCATAGCCGCAAAAGACAACTTCTTTGTATTTTTCAGGCTCTCCAATAGCTCTTTGTAGTTCATCAACTGTAGGCTCTTCCTTAAGTCTCAGATTATGCCCTTTTACAAAATCAGAGTGAAATCTCACGCAAAATGTGCATTTGCTTGTGCATCTATTAGTAATATTTAAATAAAGACTTTCCCTTATTTTATAAGCAATCTCTGCCTCAGGCATATGTCCAATGCCAAAAAGCCTTTTAACGTTCAAGGTGGTTATCCTATCTATATCTTCAACTGAAACACCGCGTAGTTCAGCAAGCATCTTTGCTGTATGGACTAAAAATGCGGGCTCATTTCTTTTGCCTCTCATTGGCTCTGGCGCAAGATAAGGCGCATCTGTCTCAATAAGCAAATAATTGTCAGGTATTACCTTTGCTATCTCTCTCAATTTAGAAGCATTCCTGAAAGTAACCGGTCCTGCTATGGATATATAAAAACCCAGGCTCATCGCTCTTTCTGCAGTCTCTATATCTCCGGAAAAACAATGCATTACGCCCCTTGTAACTCCGGATTCTTCAAGGATTTTGAGGGTATCTTTCTTTGCCTCCCTGCTGTGAATTACAACAGGAAGATTTACTTCTTTTGCATAATAAAGCTGCTTTATAAATACTTCTTTCTGAATCTCCCTCGGAGAGTGGTCATAGTGGTAATCAAGACCAATTTCTCCAATTGCAACAATTTTACCCCCCCGTTGCGGATGGGGGGGTGTTGCCCATTTTTTTATCTGATTGAATATCTCTTCTGTAAAGTCCTTTGCATCATGTGGATGGATGCCTACTGCTGCATAAACAAAATCATATTTTTTTGCAAAAGCGACTGCGCCTTTGCATCCTTCAAAGTCTGAGCCGATGGTTATTATTGCCTCTACTTCAGCTTCTTTTGCCCTTCTGATTACATCTTCACGGTCTGAATCATAGGGCTTCATTTCTAAATGACAATGTGTGTCTATCATGCGCCGAACTTCTTCAACCTCAATGCATTAGCAAGCGCAAGCGGCATAAGATTAACCGTCGGAAATATGCCGAGTTCCCCTTTCAGGCATTCCCTTTCTGAAAAACCGGAGACTGTGCCGCCCAGCACATACGGTGATTTAATAAGCACAGGGACTGGATGCCAGCTATGGCCTTTCATTACAGACGGCGTTGAGTGGTCACCGGTAATAATAAGCACATCTAACTTTAAATTAAGTATCTGCGGAAGGAGCCCGTCAAAATGTTCTATCTGTGCAACCTTCCCTTCAAAATTTCCGTCCTCACCGTAAGAATCAATTTTTTTTACATGGACAAAGAAAAAGTCGAATTCATTATATTTTTCTTTTAAAAAAGCGATTTCATCTTCTACCGTGCCCTCAAGGGTCGGGGCCTCCATCTCAACTAATTTTGCAAGACCCCTGTACATAGGATATGTAGCAATTGCAAGCGCCTTCAGCCCGAAAGCCTCTTGAAATGTTGGAATATGGGGCATTATAGAAAATCCTCTCATAAGAATATAATTGGCTTTTTCTTCATCTTTTAATATATCGTGTGCCATATTTATAAATTTTTCGGCTATCCTCGCTACCCGCTCTGAATTCTTTGCAGCCGGCGAAGGATATAGCGGCGCTTTTCCATCTTTTTGCGGATCTGTATCGGCTATCATTACAGCATCAGACTCAAGCGGCTCTGGAAATCTCAACAAAACAGCAAACCTGTATTCCATTCCTGCAGCAAATATAAGCTCTGCCTCATCTATTTTGCCTAACTCCCTTTGGAGTCTTTCGGTGAGCAATCTGCTCTTCTCTGTAGGTATCCTTCCGGCCCTTCTGTCAATGATAAGCCCGTCTTTTATTGTTGCGTAATTGCATCTGACAGCCACATCTGTCCTTTTAATTTCAAGTCCGAGACCAAGGGCTTCAAAAACGCCCCTCCCTATCTGGTATTCCACAGGGTCATATCCGAAAAGCCCGAGATGTCCCGGACCGCTGCCGGGTGTAATTCCGGGAGCAACAGGAATATGCAGTCCGCAAGCTGATTCTTTCGCCAGTGCATCAAGGTTTGGCGTATTTGCAGCATCGAGCTCTGTCTTGCCTTTAACCGGCAGTCCGCCGACGCCGTCAAGGATAATCATTAATATCCTCGTGTCGTTTTTCTGAACAAGGGATTTTATCAGTTTCTGCATGGCAAGCTCCTGTGAATAATGATTTTTTAAATTCTTATAATACTTCAATCCTGCATTTTTTCGCAATAAATCCGCCCTCAATATAAAAATTGTTGACAAAGCAATTTAAAACTGGTATTTTTGATTGGAGGGGGCAAATGGATGCTGTAATCAAAAAAGAGATTGTAAAAGGCATATTATTAGCCAGCCTCCTTTTTGTCTTAAATTTGTATTCAGGCTTTAACTTCCTGCTCATATTAATATCAATACTTGTATTGTTTGTATCTGTTGCCGGCGATGTCTGGGTTCTTTTGCCCCTGAAAAATAAGACGAAGAGCATAACAGGAGCAATAGATGACCTTGCATCCGGCGGAAAAGACCTTACAAAAAAGGTGCCTGTTAAAGGAAATGATGAACTTTCCATGCTCGGTCATCAATTCAATGCCCTTATCAGCAGGCTTCACAATATAATCGGCCGGTCATTGAGCACAGCCAATCAGGTTGCCTCATCATCATCCGAACTGTCAAAATTTTCGTCTAAAATGGCTAAGGGTGCAGGCGAACTCAGCAGCCAGACAGACCAGATAGCTACTGCCATGGATGAACTAAACACTACGGTTAATGAGGTGGCGCGCAATGCCCAGACAGTTTCTGATTCGGCAAAACAGGCAACAGATATAGCAGAAGACGGTAGATGTGGCGTTCTTACAGGCATTGAGGGGTTAAAAAAAATGACTTCATCGGTTGAGAATTCGGCAAAAATAATGTCCGAACTCGGCCAGAGCGCCGCCTCAATTGGAGAGATTGTCTCCCTTATCCAAGACATTGCTGACCAGACAAATCTACTTGCCTTAAACGCAGCTATAGAAGCGGCAAGGGCCGGAGAAATGGGAAGGGGGTTTGCTGTTGTTGCTGACGAGGTCAGGAAACTCGCTGAGAGAACCACAAAAGCCACAAAGGAAATCTCTGATGTAATAAAGTCCCTGCAGGACAAGACAAAAGATGCGACTAAGACCATGGAATCAGGTGTCAAGGAAGCAGGAGAGGCCCAGAACTTTGCAAACAGGATATCGGGCGTGCTTGAAAACATTGTTACAGCTTCAAGAAATGTATCCGATACTATAAGGCAGATAGCAACTGCTGTAGAGGAGCAGTCTGCGGCAACAGGGGAAATATCAAGGAATGTGGAAAAAATATCCTTAATAACGCAGGATTCAGCCAAAAACACAAAAAAGGTATCAGAAGCAAGTGTTGATTTAAGCCACCTTTCCGATGAATTGATAAAAGAAGTCGGTGGTTTCAGGATGAACCTGTTCGGCATTGTCCCTTTAGAAAATGCTGTTGTAATGAACAGAAAATTTACACACCTTGTTTCTTATCTAAATAAAAAACTCGGTATGGATTACATAATCAAGGTTGGAAAGGACTATGCAGAGGCTATTGAAGACATCGGAACAGGCAGGGTGCAAATATCTTCGCAGACCCCAACCACTTATATCGAGGCAAAACATAAATACGGCGTTAAACTGCTCGGTTATTTTGCAAAAGACGGCTCTCCTACTTACAGAAGCGCTATTGTTGTGTCAAAAAACAGTGGGATAAAATCAGTTGCCGAACTGAGAGGAAAAAGATTTGCCTTTGGCAGCGAAAAATCAACCGGCAGCACCCTCGTGCCCATGGCAATGCTTGCCGAGGCAGGGATTACCCTGAAAGACCTTTCGCAGCATGCTTATCTCGGCGCTCATGATATTGTGGCAAACGCAGTATTAAAGGGAGAGTTCGATGCCGGCGGCATGATGGAGTCTGTTGTCTCGGAGTTTGCAGATAAAGGACTTGTGGCACTTAAAATATCCAGCCCAATACCGCAATTTCCTATATGTGTAAACAAAGATCTTGACCCTGCTTTTGTAGAAAAAATTAAAAATGCTCTATATTCAATAACCGATACTTCCGTATTAAAGGCTATAGACAAGGGCTATACAAAGTTCCTGGAAGCAAAAGACAGTGATTTCGACGGTATCAGGACAATGGTGAAGAGGCTTTACAATATGGAATACAGGTAGCAAATCCCGAAAAAGTCTCTGATTTTTTCGGGTTATGTCTTTATAAGTTTCTATGAAACTAAGAAATCTTACTCTCAGCACAAAATTCACCCTTGCCATTGGACTTATTCTTTTTACTTTTTGCGCAATTTTTTCTCTTCTCTTATATCTTCATCTAAAAAACATGGTAATAGAAGACGCGGAGAAAAAAACCCTGATTGTCATGACCAAGACCAGTGCTATAGGAAGCTATGTCAGGGAAGTACTGCGTCCGAGGATGTATGAGATTCTCCATGACACAAGCTATAAGGAGGACTTTGTTATTGAGGCCATGTCCACCACATATGTAAGACTTAATGTTATGTCACGAGTTAACGAAACTCTGCCCGATTATACATACAGGAGGGTTTCTGTAAACCCTATCAACCCGAGTAATAAAGCAGATCCCCTTCATGAAGAGAAGATCTCCTATTTTCAGCAGAACAGAAGCAGGGAGTTCTGGAATGGCATAGTCAAGATTGAAGGACAGGAATTTCTCATGAGGGTAAAGCCGGTAATTGCAGAGACTGAATGTCTTAAATGCCATGGCGACCTTTCAGAGGCGCCTACGGGGCTTATTAAAAGATATGGCTTAAAGAGCGGTTTTGGGTGGAGGGATGGAGATGTCGTAGGTGTTGACTCTGTCGCCATCCCCCTTGCTGCTGCAATGGGCGAGATCAAAGACATCGCCATCTCGACCTTTATTTTCGGTTTTACCGCCCTTCTCTTTCTCTTTATATCCCTGCACGGCGCTTTCTGGAGCCTTGTCAGTAAGCCCTTGAGCAGTTTAAAGGTTATATTTGACAGAATAGCTAAAGGTGCTCATCCTCTGAGTCAGGATGTTCCTGTTGTTTCAAAAGATGAGATTGGAGAGTTGACAGAATCTTTTAATCAGATGACCAGGCACTTATTTAATGCCCAGGAGAATTTGAAAAAAAATGCCGAAACACTGCGCTCAACCGTTGAAGGCATCAGCGACCCCCTTGCCCTCGTAAATCCAGACTGCACCCTTGAGATAACCAACCATGCATATCGTAAATGGGTATCTAAAAGGATTAATGCTGTCTTCACATCAAAATGTTATCCGGAAAATTGCGATGCAGATACAATGTATCCTGTTTGTTTTCTTGAGAAGCTGAAAAGAGAGAAGAGGGCTGTTTCCGAATACTGGGAGGGCAATGACGGGCGATACTATTATATGCATCTGTATCCGATATTTGATGATTATGGGAATGTCACAAAAGCAGTCCACTATGTCAAGGATATAACCGACAAAAAGCAGATGGAGGAACAGATGAGAATGTCCGAAAAATTAGCGGCAGTTGGGCAGCTTTCAGCAGGCATCGCACATGAAATAAACAATCCCCTCGGTGGAATAAGGCTCTGCTTTAACAACCTCATGACTACAGATATGGACATGGAGACAAGGAAGATGCACATTGATGTGATTAATTCCGGTCTTTCAAAGATTCAGGATATTATAAAGCAGCTTCTGGACTTCTCCAAAAAGTCTTCGCTCAGTGTTTCACCTGTATCTATAAACAGTCTTATAGATAATGTTCTTAAGCTGACAGAATATCTTATAACGGAGAAGGAGATAAAAATTGTGAAAAACCTCTCTCAAGAGCTTCCGGAGATAATGGTTGACCCAAACAAGATGGAACAGGTATTTTTAAATATCATGCTTAATGCAATTCAAGTAATAGATGGAAAACCTGGCTCATTAACCATAGAGACTTCGTCTGATGACGGTTATTGCAAGGCTTCTTTTGCAGATACCGGCTCGGGGATACCTGATGAAGTCCTGCCCTACATATTTGATCCGTTTTTCACCACAAAGCCTGTAAGGGAAGGGACGGGTCTCGGCCTATCGGTAAGTAAGTCTATCGTGGAGCAGCACAATGGTGAAATATTGGTGGAGACCTCTAAAGCTGGAACGCGTTTTACAGTGAAATTACCGCTGACAAAATGGAAAAACTGAGGGGATGCAAGATACTGATTATAGAAGACGAGCCCACCATGAGGCTTGGGATGAGACATTTCCTTTCATCATCAGGCTTCACAGTCAAGCCCTGCGAAGACGGCGCAGAGGGAATATCTGCAATAGAGAAAGGGAAATTTGATCTCGTTATCACAGACCTTAAGCTTCCGAAATACGATGGGCTTACGATACTTAAACATGTGAAGGCAACAACTCCAGAGACAGGCGTTATTATTATAACTGCCTATGCCGATGTCAAGACTGCGGTCCAGGCCATTAAAGACGGTGCCTTTGATTATATTGCGAAACCATTTTCTAATGAAGAACTCCTCATAACTATAGAGCGATTCCTTAAATTCAGGAACCTCGAGGCTGAATTAAGCAGTCTGAAGGAATCCATAAGCGAGCGGGTTAGCTTTGAGGGCTTTATAGGTGTAAGCCCTTCCATAAAAGATGTCTTTGACCGCATATTATCCATAGCAAAAACAGATGTGCCTGTTATCATTCAGGGGGAAAGCGGTACCGGCAAGGAGCTTGTGGCAAATGCAATCCACAGCCTCAGTCTCAGAAAAGATAAACCCTGTATAAAAATAAACTGTGCAGCGATACCAGAAAATCTCTTTGAATCCGAACTCTTCGGGCATGAAAAAGGGGCATTTACAGGTGCAACAGAAATGAGAAAAGGGAAATTCGAAATTACTGATGGCGGCAGCATATTCTTTGACGAAATAGGGGACATGCCGCTTGGACTTCAGGCAAAACTCCTGAGGGTTCTTGAGGACCATACTGTTATCCGCCTCGGAGGAAATACACCCATAAAAGTGGATGCAAGATGTATTTATGCAACAAGCAAAAACCTGAAGGACTGCATAACCACAGGAAAATTCAGGGAAGACCTCTTTTACAGAATAAATGTTATACCTGTAGTAATTCCACCTTTAAGGGAAAGGAGGGAGGATATGCCATGTCTCATAGAGCATTTCCTGAAATATTTTGGAGAAAAACACTCAAAGCCCGAACTAAAGGCTGCGCCATCTGCATATGAAGCCTTAGTGTCTTACAACTATCCAGGAAATGTGCGAGAGATGAAGCACACCATTGAACGGGCGGTTTTGCTGTCAAAAAATGGGTTGATAGACCTTAAGAATCTCCCTGATGAATTTTTAGCTCCAAAGACAGAAAATATACTGCTTGCCAATAACTTATCCCTTCATGAAAACATAATGTCTATAGAAAAGCAGGTTATATATAATGCCCTCAAAGAAAGCGGCGGCAAAAAAATAGAGGCTTCAAAGAAACTTGGAATAAGCAGAAAAGTCCTTTGGAAAAAGTTGAAGGAATATAAACTCAAATAAGTTCCCTTATAGAGACATTATATATCCTGAGATGTCCTCTTAAGGAAACATAATGCTGTTCGTTTAAATGCGAGCATCTGAAAATAAAGGATATTTTAATCTGGCATTTCAATTGCATGACCAACTCAGAGGAATGAAGAACCCTGCGGCAAGACCGCAGGGTATCAAACATCAAGAAAATACTGTCATTCCCCGACCCCCGATTAACCCCCCCGGCAAAGGATCTCGAGGGCAGGCTTAATCGGGGGAGCTATTCAAGGAAATAGATTCCCGTTTTCACGGGAAACCCTGGATTCTCTGGTCAAGCCAGAGAATGACACTACAAGGAATTATTCTGGACAAGTGATAATTAAATATAAGTAGAATTAATATAATCAGTAATCAGGGAAGGAGGTTAAGCAATGGAATGGCAATGGACAATGGAAATGATAATATTGGTATTAGTCCTGGGCGCGGTCGTTCTATACGTAGACGCCACGGTAGGGCTAGGTTACGGGACACTTTTAGTCCCCTTATTTATAGGCATGGGCATGCCTCCTGGTATTGTTGTCCCTGCTCTCATTGGTGGACAACTGGTAGGGGGGGCAGTCGCAGGATTTTTCCACAATCGGTTAGGGAATATACGCATTAAAACCACTGATGCTTATGCGTCAGCGCGTGGGGATGGAGAACTTGGATGTGTAAAAGACGAACTATCAAAAGGTAAGCCGGAGGGGTCTGTTAGTAAAGGTGGGGCATTCTGGGCAAACTGGTCAACAGATACAAAGGTTATTGCTATATTTGGTTTTATTGGAGCACTGGCAGCCATATTTGGCGCTATTGTGCATGTGGGTATTCCCGCGTTTTGGGTGTCGCTATATATAGGTGGAATGGTAACAGCTATAGGGATATGGCTCCTAATTACGCAGCTTATAGGGTGGAAACCAACCTTTACCTTAACAGGACTCTGGGGAATAGGGGCCATTGCTGGCTTTAATAAGGGGTTAACCGGCGGAGGCTATGGACCAATATTAACTGCAGGCCAGTTGGCTACCGGAAGGGGGCCAAAGAGCACAGTAGGATGCACCACAACTGCTGAGGTGATAGTAAGCTCAGCAGCTTTTATAACTTACCTCATCATAAAAGGAGTGGGAGAAATAGACTGGCTATTATTAGGTCTTCTATGTGCAGGTGCGTTAGTGGGCGCTCCCTTGTCTGCCAAAACAGTTAAAATAATGCCAGGACGTGCCTTGAAAAGTATAATTGCGGTTGTTATAATCGCAGCAGGGGTTTGGGCGCTATCAAAGGCATTGGGATGGCGGTAAGCCATAACCCTCTCCCGTTAAGGGGGAGGAAAACCAAAATGGGAGGTGTTTCTATGGAAAAGTCTTCTAATCAGGATGAGGCTAAAAAAGGGGTGTATTTCCTCGGCATAGACTGGTCAAGTCTATGGAAGAAAGAAGACTGGTTGGCAGTTTGGCTGGCTTTTATTATTATGTTTGGAGTTATTTCGGGTATCCTTGCAGAGTTAAAGGTTCCTACCCTTCGCTGGGTAACGGATGCCCAACTGCAAGGCATTATTAACGAAAAGGCTGGGGCTATTGCTCAAGTTACCAAAGATGCTGAGGCTCAAGGCGAAGCAGGCCTGCTATTTGGGATGACTCTCTTAAAAACTGCTATTGAGAAAGGAGAACGTTCTGGTATTGCATCAGTAGCTGATGCAGTTCTCACAATGTCAGCAGGTGTCAAGGATAAGAAGCTTAGAGGAGAAGCCGCAAAAATAGGAAGAGACATTAGAGATCAGGCAAGGCGTGAGCTCAGTCTTGTTTTAGGGTGGGATAATATTCAACGTATTCTAATAATCGGTGCTATCTATTTAGCTCTTGCCAGTATTGGGATACTCTTTATAGGTGGCAAGGTGCTCCACTTTGCCATCGGGTTCCCGGTAGTATTCCTTCTGGCATATGCGGCCCAGTTTACTGCCGGAAACCACGCCGTGCGAGATTTGGGTCTGGAGTTTGTGATCTGGTGCTTGGTCTTCGGACTCTTGATCAGTAACCTGATCAAACTGCCGCCGTGGTTAAAACAAGCGGTACAGACCGAATACTTTATCAAAACCGGCCTGGTGATTTTTGGCGCCTCTATTTTGTTTGACCACATTATTAGGGCTGGCGGGCTGGGAATTATTCAGGGTGCCATTGTCATTACCACTGTTTTGTATGGGGCCTACTGGATGCTGAGGAAAGTCTTTAAAATGGACGATGAGTTTGCAGCGGTAATGGCGTCTGCGGTTTCAGTCTGCGGTGTCTCTGCCGCCATTGCTGCCCACGGTGCCGTTAAAGGCGACCCAAAGAAGTTGAGCTATGTTACTTCCCTGGTGCTGTTGATTGCCTTGCCGATGATGGTCCTGCAGCCTTATGTAGCCCGATTGCTTGGCCTGACTGAACCAGTGGCAGGGGCATGGATGGCAGGCACCATTGACACGACTGCTGCTGTAGTGGTAGCCGGGGCCTTATACGGGGATGTCGCAATGCAGTATGCTTCAATCCTTAAGCTAACCCAGAACGCTATGATCGGGGTGGTAGGCTTTGTTCTGGCGCTTGTCTGGGTTTTTAAAGATGCTGGCAGAACACCAGATGCCCCTAAGCCAAGGGCGATTGATGTCTGGTTTCGCATGCCCAAGTTTGTGCTTGGTTTCGTTGTGGCGTCTTTCCTCTTCTCCTTCATTGTCGACCCCATAGTAGTGACAGCCACTAGCCCCTTGTTGACTCACCTGCGCGTAATTTGGTTTGCGATGGCATTTGTTTGCATTGGCTTGGATACCCGCTTTGTTGACCTCATTAAGACAGGCGGTGGTAGACCAGCATTAGGCTTTATCACAGCGCAGGCTTTTAATGTTGTCTTGGTGTTGGGGGTTGCCTATCTCTTATTCGGTGGCGTTTTCTTTCCACCGCCGTTTTAACACAGTAGAGTGTGAGGTAGGTTGAATGATGTTTATCAAGCCCTCTGCCTTTTCCCTGTAAGCAAAGGGTGGAGGGCAATGTTTAGAATGTGAAACAGGAAGTAAGCAATGAGGGTTACATCACAAGTGAAAGGAGGGAAATGAGATGAAGGTTTTAGTGGCATATGATGGTTCTGATCAGTCAAGGAAGGCTCTTGATGGGGCGGTAAAATTTGCCGAAAAGCTCGGTGGCGAGTTGATACTCCTGAGCGTTACAGAGTCTGTTTGCCCTGTTTGGATCAATGAAGGAGACTGCGCCAAGATAGATGAGACGTTAAAGAATGAGACTGAGGGCATTCTGAGCAGGATAAAAGATGACCTTGAGAAAAACGCTATACAAGTAAGAACATTCGTAAGGATGGGTGTCCCAGCAGATGAGATCGTGGAACTTGCAAAAAGCGAGACATGCGATGCCATATTTCTTGGTTCTCACGGCAGACACGGGGCAAAAAAGTTTCTCCTGGGAAGCGTCTCATTAAGGGTTGCCGAACATGCGCCATGTTCAGTCTTTATTGTAAGGTGATAGTCCATAATATATCAATTAAGACACTGTTGATAATCACGGTGTCTTAAAGGATGTGAGAGTTTTGCGGTGGGCTAAATAAAAAGCACGAAAGGCGGAAAGAAAGACATAAGCACGCCGTAAGGCGCTTATGCAGTATTAACTTCTTAAAAAATTGTAAACGAGGAGGCAACAGATGTTTAAAAAAATAGCCATATGTTTGGTAGTCGCTTTTTTTATGCTGGGCGGTGCGCTTTTTGTAACAGCTAAGGAAACCATTAGCGGTCTCGGAGTAGCGCCGGCGAGGACCCCTATTGACACGATTGCAATGTTATTCACCACAGCGCACCCTAACATTGCGGTAAAAACCAAAGAGGAAAAAGCTGATGCTACCGTTAAAACAATAGGTGCAGGGGTAGGGGGGTATAACTTTGGAATGCTGATACGCCCGCTAACCGCTAAAGAAAGGGCTGCTTATCCTGACGTAAGAGCTTTTGTATTTGGAAGGGACGGGGTTGCCATAACAGTGCACCCAGACAATCCTGTAAAAGGGCTGACATCTGCGCAGGTGAGGGATATCTATAGCGGCAAAATCACCAACTGGGCTCAGGTTGGCGGCAGAAAAGAAGCTATTTCGGTGCTCATCAGGGAAGCAGGATCCGGATCAAGAGTTGCTTTTGAAGAAACTACTATGGGCGGAGCAAGGGTTACAGATGCGGCCCATGTGTTAGGCAGCACGGGCGCCATGAGGAAAGCGGTTGCGGCTGATTCATCCACTATTGGGTACATGGTATTCGGTGCCGTTGACGATACTGTTAGGGCGATTGGACTAGATGGCGCGGCACCAACCATTGGCAATGTAGAGAAGGGCGTCTATAAGATAAGTTCCCCGTTTTATCTAATAACTAAAGGTGAGCCAAGGGGTGCTGCCAAGACATTTATTGATTATGTGACTGGGCCAGAAGGGCAGTCGATTATGAGAAAATTGGGGTTTTCTCCGGTGAAATGACTTTTTATACCTAATGTAACCCCCGCAAACCTCTCATATTATTTTACACAGAGGGGAAGAGCTTCCTTCCCCTCTGTGTATTTCATGTAATTAATCAGGATTTGGGATTATTCGTTTGCTTGACAATAAAGCAAAATAATCAGTAACATAAATCCTATAGTTTACCTTGATACTGCATAGTTAGTCTTGCTGTAATTGGCGCTTTTATGCAACTGTAAGGATAATAAACCTCTGATAAATAATGGAACCAGTTCTAATAATAAGACAGCTTGCTATAGTAGCAGTCCCCATACTTATTGCAATAGTTTTGCATGAAATCTCTCATGGCTATGTAGCTAACAAGCTTGGAGATCCTACGGCAAAAATGATGGGGAGGTTAACATTAAACCCTATTGCCCACATTGATATCTTCGGCACTGTCCTTATGCCCATAATGATATTTATACTTACCAGTGGTCAATTCGTTTTTGGCTATGCAAAGCCTGTTCCTATAAACCCGTATAACTTTAAAAATCCAAAGCGTGATATGGCTATATCCGCTGTAGCAGGCCCAGCAACTAACATAGCCCTTGCTATTTTAAGCATTATACTGCTCAGATATATAATTACACCTGTAGCTTCATTTGTGCCTGACGATATAGCAGCTATGCTTTTTAAGCCATTAGAAATGATGCTTACAGCAAGCATAACTATTAATGTCATACTCGCAACTTTTAATATGATGCCCATCCCTCCACTGGACGGCGGCAGGGTGCTTATGGGTCTGCTTCCGCACAGGTATTCAGAGGCGCTGGGCAAAATAGAACCTTATGGAATGATTATAATATTAGTGCTTCTAATTACGGGCATAGCCAGTTATTTCATATTGCCCATAATAAGTATAATCATGGGCATACTTGAAATGCTTTTCCCGAAATAAGTTTGGGACCATAATCCGTAATTAAGCAAAGCAGGCATGGCTTCAAAGCCTTTATCGATGCGATAAGATTATTTAT
>DBNT01000075.1 GCA_002299835.1 Nitrospiraceae bacterium UBA665
AACAGTTTTAGAATTTCTAAAAGCAGGTTTTGGGCTTGACTTTTAAGTATAAATTCTGATTAAATATTAATCTTAATTGAAGGTGGAGGTAATTTTTATGTATGCAATTATAGAGACAGGCAGTAAACAATTGAGAATCTCTGCTGGAGACAAAGTCTGCGTAGAAAAGATCAATGGCAGTATTAATGATGAAATTGTGATTGACAAAGTGCTGATGATTTCCAAAGACAATAAAGTATTATATGGCAAGCCCTATGTCAAAGGAGCCACTGTAAAGGCAGAGATTGTAGAAACAGGGAAGGCTTCTAAGGTGCTTGTTTATGGACCAAGGCCTAAAAAGGCATATAGAAGGCTAAGAGGCCATCGGCAGTTATATACAACGCTTAAAATTAAAGAGATAGACATGGTGTCATCGGAGGTTAAAAATGGCACATAAAAAAGGAGTTGGAAGCTCAAGGAACGGCAGAGACAGTGAGTCTAAACGGCTTGGCGTAAAAAAGTTTGGCGGTCAGCTTGTTCGCGCCGGCAATATTCTTGTGCGTCAACGCGGCACAAAGTTTCATCCCGGAAGCAATGTTGGCAAAGGCTCTGATGACACACTCTTTGCATTAACAGATGGTATTTTAAAATTTGAAAGGAAAGACAAAACAAGGATGAAGATCAGTGTTTATCCTGTTGAAAAAGCGCAGATTGCAGTAGTTAATGTTTAACTGAAAAATAAAATAGAGAAAGGGTTTAAAGGCAGGTCAGCCAATATTAGCTAATATTAGATTGACCTGCCTTTTTTGTTCATGAAATTCATTGATTATGTAAAGATTTGTGTAAAGGCTGGAGATGGTGGAAGAGGATGCGTAAGCTTCCGCAGGGAAAAGTATGTCCCGAGGGGAGGGCCTAATGGTGGTGATGGCGGAAAAGGCGGAGATATACTCATAAAAACGACAAAAGAATTAAACACCCTTCTTGATTTGAGATACCAGCGGGAATACAAGGCAGAAAGAGGAGAACACGGAAAGGGAAGCAACAAGCATGGTAAAGATGGAGAAGGAAGGATAATCCCTGTTCCTGTCGGCACGCTTGTCAAAAACGCAGAAACAGAAGAGATTATCGCAGACCTCGATCATCATGACGCAGAGGTTATCGTCGCCAAAGGTGGCAGGGGAGGGCTTGGAAACGCCCACTTTGCGACACCTACACGGCAGGCTCCTAAATTTGCCCAGCCCGGAGAAGAGGGGCAAGAGAGATGGCTTGTTCTTGAACTAAAACTTCTTGCAGATGTTGGCTTGATAGGACTTCCGAATGCAGGCAAATCAACATTAATTTCTGTTATATCCTCTGCAAAACCTAAAATAGCCGACTATCCCTTTACCACACTTGTGCCAAATTTGGGTGTTGTAAAAATGGAAGACTTCAGGAGCTTTGTAGTTGCCGATATCCCTGGTCTTATAGAAGGGGCACACAGGGGCGCCGGTCTTGGATTCCAGTTCCTCCGCCATGTTGAAAGGACATCCATTCTCCTTCATCTCGTGGATATTTCCGATATATTACCAGTTAATTTGGCAACCGATCCTGTAGAAGACTTTGAAAAGATAAACATGGAATTAGTATTATACAGTCCTGATATTTTGAATAAGCCTATGGCAGTGGCAGGCACAAAGCTCGACATTGCCCATGATAAAATCAGATTGAATAGGCTAAAGGAATATTGCAGAGATAAAGGGCTGGACTTTTTCCCCATATCTTCTGCAACAGGACAAGGGATAAGGGATCTCGTGATGTATCTTTCAAAAAAAGTGCATAAGGTAGAGCTGTGAGCAGAATAGTTATAAAAGTAGGCAGTAATATTCTTGCTGACTCAAAGGGCGGTCTTAATATCAGGCGCATAAATTCTATTGCAAAAAATGTAGCCGAAGTTAGCTCAATGGGATATGAAGTTTTAATTGTATCATCCGGGGCTATTGCTGCCGGCATGAAAAAACTCGGACTTAAAGAAAAACCGAAAGACATAAGGCTCAAGCAGGCTGCAGCAGCAGTTGGGCAATCATCTCTTGTATGGGCTTATGAAAAGAACTTTAATAAATACGGCAAAAAGGTTGCGCAAGTGCTTTTAATAAGAGATGACTTTTCAGAAAGGGTAAGGTATTTAAATTCCAGAAATACTATTATCACGCTTCTTTCCTATGGCATAATCCCCATTATAAATGAAAACGATACTGTTTCTACAGATGAGATAAAATTCGGCGACAATGATCAGCTTGCAGCCCTTGTGTCAGGATTAATAGATGCAGAGAGGCTCATTATCCTTTCAGATGTAGAGGGGCTTTACTCCTCAGATCCCAATAAAAATCCTGATGCAGAAATAATCCCTTTTATAAGTGAGATTACACCTGAGTTTGAAAATATGGCTGGAGGCACGGGAAGCGCTGTAGGCACCGGTGGTATGTATTCAAAGATACTTGCAGCAAAAAAGGCTGTATCTTATGGAATAACGGTTAACATTATAAGCGGTAGAAAGAGCGGACTGATTATATCTCTCTTAAAAGGGGGGCATCACGGCACTGAATTTAAGCCGCAAACCAAAAAAATATCTTCTAAAAAAGGTTGGATAGCTTATGCTATAAAACCAAAGGGAAGTCTTGTAATTGATGAAGGCGCTGTCCATGCCATATTGAAATCAGGCAGGAGTCTCCTGCCATCGGGCATTGTAAAAGTAGAAGGTGTTTTTGGCATAGGCGACGCTGTTTATTGTATTGACATTAAGGGCAATCGCATTGCAAAAGGGATAGTGAATTATTCATCTTACGACACAGAAAAAATAAAAGGCAAAAAGACATCGGAAATAGAGACAACTGTCGGCTATAAATATTCTGACGAAGTAGTGCATAGAGATAATCTTGTTTTATTAACATCTTAAGTGTTATTAAGTTATTCTTTTCACTATTTCCCTTGCTGCTATTACACCTGATACAGATGCCTGAATCAGCCCCCTGCTGACACCTGCACCGTCACCAATAGCAAACAGATTTTTTATCTCTGTCTCAAGACCATTTGTAAGCCTTATCTGCATCGAATAAAACTTGACCTCTACTCCGTAAAGAAGGGTATGCCTGGAGTTCACACCAGGCGCTATCTTGTCTATTGCGTCAAGCATCTCAAGAATATCAGACAGATGCCGATAGGGAAGAACAAAACTGAGGTCACCGGGAGTCGCATCCTTAAGTGTTGGCTCTACAATGCCTTTTGATATACGTTCAGGAGTGGATCGTCTTCCTTTTAGCAAATCTCCGAGCCTCTGAACAATCACGCCACCTCCCAAAAAATTAGCAAGCCTTGATATGTACATTCCATATGATATGGGTTCGTCAAAAGGCTCTGTAAAAAATGTGCTGACTAATATTGCAAAATTTGTGTTATTTGTCTTTTTTTCAGCATAACTATGACCATTGACTGTCCATATACCATTGAGATGTTCTTTTACCACTTCTCCATACGGATTGACACAGAAGGTCCTGACCTTATCATCGAATTTCTTTGAATAAAATATAAGTTTTGGCTCATATGTTATGCTTGTGAGAGATTCAAGTACAGGCGCAGGCACTTCTACCCTTACCCCGATATCAACAGGATTTTTAAGCAATGTAAGCTTGAGCCTCCTTGACTCAGATTCAAGCCACTTGGAAGATGCCCTACCAGGCGCAAGGATTACATAGTCAGAAAATATCTCCAGGCCGTCCTTCAGCCTTACTCCTGCCACCTTTTTCTTTTCTACAAGTATGCGCTCTACATTTGTTTGAAATATTGTTGAAATCTTACCGTTAACAGCATCTCTCATCATTTTAAGCACATCTCTGCATCTGTCTGTGCCTATATGTCTTATCTTTGATGGTATAAATGCGAGGTCATTCTTTGCCGCAATATCCTTTATTGCAGCAATCTCTTTTTCGTCTCCGCCATATAGTTTGTCAGGAGCGCCATGCTTTACATATACTCCATCTACATAATCTATCAGTGATTGGAGGGTTACCATATCCATGTATCTTAAAAGAAATCCCCCTATCTCTGGGGAAAGATTAAGCTTTCCGTCGCTGAATGCCCCTGCTCCACCCCAGCCACTCACAAGGTCGCACTCATGACATGACAGGCATGGCACTCCCCTTACATCCATAGGACATTGCCTTTTGTCTATGTCTTTTCCCTTCTCTGTAACGAGAATTTTCAGGTTAGGAGACTTGCTTAGAAGCTCCAGAGCAGCAAATATCCCCGCAGGTCCTGCGCCAACAATTATCACATCATATTTATCTATCATTGCATTGCTCCGCCCTTCCATGTCTTCTTCAAATATTCCAGTGCCTCGAAATTAGTCAGGTTCAGATGGACCGGCGTTACAGACACATAACCATCCAGAACAGCCTGAATATCCATATCTTCTCCATGCTCCCAAAAAGGACTTCCCCCTCCAATCCAGTAATGCTTGTCACCCCGCGGAGAATATATTTCTTGAATAGCGTTGTCATATACTCGTTTACCCTGTCTTGTAATCTTTATACCTTTAATCAAGTGGTACTGGATGTTAGGCACATTTACATTAAGAAGGGTGTCGTAGGGCAGTGATTTTTCAAGTATGTATTCGGCTACTCCAATCGCAAATGGAGCCGCAGTCTCGTAATGAAACGGTTTTTCTCCGACTAATGAAATGGCAAATGACGGAATATTTAAAATAGTCCCTTCCATTGCAGCAGAAACAGTGCCAGAGTAAGTAATATCATCCCCAAGATTTGCCCCCCTGTTGATTCCTGATGCAACGAGGTCCGGCTTTGCCGGCAATATCTTATGCACAGCCAGGGCTACACAGTCTGTGGGTGTGCCATTTACACTGAAAACTTTTTCACGAAGTTCTTCTACCTTTAAAGGTCTGTGGAGGGTAAGGGCATGCCCGACTGCGCTTCTTTCCCTGTCAGGGGCAACCATATAGGCATCCCCTATTTCCTTCATAGCCTTAAAGAGGGCAATTATTCCCGGTGAATGAACACCATCGTCATTTGTAACAAGAATGAGCGGAGGCATAAATTAAGTATATCATACTTATCTAATCCCCTGAATTCCTTCCGCTCTTTACGAGTCGTAGACAAGCGATCTGTTATCTGCCTATGCCAAACCCTATTTTGATTAACTCCGCTTCCGACGAACAACTTAAACAGGTAATAGTCCGTCTGAACGGATACGCTCTCAGGTGGGAAGAGATAGACGAGGACATAACCGTTCCTGGAATAGTTGCGGGCAACTTTGAACTGTCATAAATTCCAATTATTCTGCCCTTGAGAAAATCCATTTAAGATGAGATGGTAAAACGGTAGTCCATAATCTATCCTTTAAACTCCCTCATCGCCTCATTATATAACTCTTCTACACAATGCCTGTATTTTGGCGATAAGTGCATTATAATTAGATTGCCTACTCCTGCCTCTTTTGCTATCCTTCCAGCAAGGGCTGCTGTCAGATGATGCCTCTCCTTTGCCCTATTGCGGTCACTTTCAAGAAAATACGCCTCGCAAAAAAGGGTATCAGAACCTTTAACAAATTGTATAAGTCTTTCTATATTTTCATCTGTGGGCGCAACATCCATTACATAAGCTATTTTCTGCCCCCTCGTGATTGTTGCAATCCTCATCAATTCCCGAAGGGTGAAAATCCTATTATTCACTTCAAATGTCTTTTCTTTCTGGTTCTGTTGCCTTAGTGTTTTTTTGAAATCAGAAAGCCACGGACCAACAGGCAGACCCATTTCTGCCAAAATGGCCTTGTTGATATTAATGTGAAACTCTTCTTCCATAGAATACACTACAACAGGAATCTGGTGGGAAAGCACCAGTCCTTTAACTACAAATAGGGGGTCTTCTACAATAATCCCATCAAAAGGATAGTAAGGCATATCTTTTCTTATGAAAGAGTTTTGAGCATAGAAGCATGCATGAGACAAAAAATTATCGCCGATGCCAAACGCCTCTATTTTTAAAGGATAATCTTTTATAAGATTCCATGTGTATCCCTTAAGCTTTCCTTCAATGCATTCAATTATATTTTCTGGCCCGAATACCCGCAAAGGCGTGTCTCTTTTGAGCAAGCTCCTGAGAAGTGTATCAAAACCCATAAAATGGTCCATATGTGTGTGGGTAACAAAAACATCCGTAATTTTTACAATATTTCCTGCATCAAGCCTGTCGATATATCCCAAATCAAAAAGCAGCGACCTTCTTTCCCTCAAAAGTCTCACATAAACACACGGGTCTTCAAATGGGCCATTTACAGGGTTTGCATGAAAAGTTGGCTTCATGATGCTATAATTATATAAATTATTGAGCAATTAAGTCATATGCCGTAATTTTTATTTTTTGCTTTTTAAATCCTAATCTTTTGGAGGATATATGCCTGAATTAAGAAGAGACCCTATATCCGGACGGTGGGTAATAATATCTATTGAGAGGGGAAAAAGACCAACAGATTTTGTCTCACCTTTGCAAAAAAGAAAAGCCGGAGGTTTTTGCCCTTTCTGTCCGAGCAATGAACACACCACAACCCCAGAAATAATAGCATTCAGACCGGCAAGCACACCTCCTAACTCTCCGGGATGGACACTGCGGGTAGTTCCTAATAAATTTCCTGTGCTGCACATACACGGAGACTTAAATAAAAGAGGCGAAGGGGTTTTTGATATGATGAACGGGATAGGCGCCCATGAGGTAATAATAGAGACTCCTGACCACCTGCAGTCGCTTGCCACAATACCATTGAGGGCTGTAGAGGATGTCTTATGGGCATATTACTTTAGGCTAGCAGATTTAAAAAAGGACATAAGGTTCAAGTATGTGCTTATTTTTAAAAATGAGGGTGAGGCAGCAGGGGCTTCTCTTGATCACAGCCATAGCCAGCTTATCGCCTTGCCTATTGTGCCCAAAACCGTAAGGGAAGAAATGGAATCGTCAAAAAAATATTATGATAGCAAAGAAAGATGCATATTCTGTGACATAATCAATCAGGAGCTTCAAACAGGCAAAAGAGTTATTTACGAAAATGACAAATATGTTGCTATATCGCCTTTTGCTCCTCGGGATCCTTTTGAAGCATGGATACTGCCAAAAAAACATGAATCAAGCTTTTCCCCCTCTGACAAAAGCTTCGTAAGCCTTGCTGAGGCATTACAGAGGATACTAAAACAGCTTGACAGGGTGCTGGATACGCCGCCTTACAATTTTATTCTTCACACTTCTCCTTTTAAGGATGAAATAAATGACTATTACCACTGGCATATAGAGATATTGCCGAGGCTCATAAAGCGTGCGGGATTTGAATGGGGAACAGGATTTTTTATAAACCCTACCCCTCCCGAAGAAGCGACTAAATTCATGAGGGAAGTTAAAGCATGAAAATTGCCATTGTAACATCAGAGGCAATTCCATATTCCAAAACAGGCGGGCTTGCTGATGTAGCAGGCACATTGTTCAGGGAATATATAAAAATGGGTCTGGAGGCTTACCTTTTTGTCCCGCTTTATATGACAACAAAAAAACAGTTTGTAAAAGAAATCCATGATACCGGTGTTGAAATAGATGTCATGATTGGCAAGGAAATTAAAAAAGGGACAGTTTTTAGGTCGCAAAATATATTTTTTGTAGGCAATGACGAATATTTTGGCAGAGACGAGCTTTACGGCACTGCAGCAGGCGATTATCCTGACAATGACAGGAGATTTACTTTCTTTTGTAAAATGGTTTTAGAAATATGCAAGCACTTTAATATTGATATAGACATTATGCACTGCAATGACTGGCAGACAGGCCTGATACCGATTTATTTAAAGACATTATATAAAGACAGCCAGATTTTCAATAAAACATGTTCTTTAATTACCATTCACAACCTTGGTTATCAGGGCATATTTCCAGAGCAAACAATGGAAATAACCGGGCTCGGTCCGGAATTATTTAATCCTGAAGGCATAGAGTTTTATGGGAATGTCAATTTCCTAAAGGCTGCTATTGTAAGTGCAGATGCCATCACAGCGGTAAGCAAGACATATGCAAAAGAAATACTTACTCCTGAATACGGCTTCGGCCTTGAAGGAGTCCTCAAAAGCAGGGCAGACAAAATATACGGGGTGCTAAACGGAATAGATTACAATGAATGGGATCCTTCATCCGATAATCTCCTGCCGCGTAATTACAGCAGTTCAGACTGTAGTTCGGGCCTCGCAGGCAAAACAGCATGCAAAAAGAGCTTAACTCAAAAATGCTCGTTTAAAGGAGATACCGATACGCCGCTTCTGTGTTTTATAGGCAGGCTTTCGCATCAGAAAGGAATAGATATACTTGTAGATGCTTTGCCCAGTTTACTTAAAAATGAAATTAAAAATGTACTTAAAAATGAAATAAATATTGTTATAATCGGTAAAGGAGATGAGTATTATCATAGGGCGATCAATTCAGCAAAAAAACGCTTTTCTAAAAATATTTTTTACTATCCATTGTTTGACGAGGCTTTTGCGCATTTAGCATACGCAGGCTCTGACATATTCCTTATGCCGTCAAGGTATGAGCCTTGCGGATTGGGGCAGATGATAGCCATGCGGTATGGAACAATACCTGTAGCAAGAAAAACAGGCGGCCTTGCAGACACCATTGAAGATGGTAATACTGGTTTTCTATTTAAAGAGCATTCAACTGGCTCTCTCTCAATTGCTTTAAATAGGGCTTTAAAAAGCTATAGTGATAAAAAGCTATGGTTTAAGATTATTAAAAATGCAATGGGCATGGACTTTTCATGGGAAAAGTCCGCAAAAATGTATATTGAAATTTATTTGAGGCATGGAAAGACAGATCAACCTCTCAACTTCTATTAAAAAAGTATGGACAACATAGCGAATTATGACATAGAAACACTTAAAAAGCTGCATGAGACGGCTGACAGAAATGTCGAACTCTATAGAATCACAAAAGAGCAGCTCAGTAAGATTACTGTATTATACGAGATTACAAAGGCAATAATATCAATACGCGATTTCGATGAACTGCTCCGGAAAATCACAGGAGAGACTGCAAAGATATTCAATGCCACCGGATGTATCATACGGCTTATAGAAGACGGCAAACTCAAGGTCAGGGCATCTTTTGGCTTTCCGGAGGAGATACGGCAAGAGATAACTGTATGTATTGGAGAAGGCATAGCCGGAACAGCAGCAAAAGAGGGCAGGACCATACTTGCCAGAAGCCCGGAGGAATTCGGACTTATCGCTCCAAACATAAAGATACAGACAGCCATATGCACGCCTTTAAAAATAGGAGACCAGATAATAGGGACATTTGGCATTTATGACAAAAAAGCCGCGAATGGGTCCATTATTCCGTTTGAAGAAGAAGATGTCATTACACTTGAAGGCTTTGCTTCCATCGCTGCTATCGTGATAGATAAGTCAATACTATATGAAAATGCCATCAGGCAAGAACGGGAGGCATTAGAGGCAAAGGGAAAAATTGAGGAACTCAAAAACTATCTTGAAGGACTGATAGAAAATTCAGCCGATGCAATTGTAACATCAGATATTAACGGCGTAATAACATCATGGAATATTGGCGCTGAAAAAATATATGGCCATACAAAAGATGAGGCTATTGGGAAATTCCTGCCCTTTGTTCCGGACTTTCTTATAGAGATAGAAAAAAAATATATTGAAAGAATAAAAAATGGAGAAACAATAAAGAATATAGAGACTGTAAGAAAGACTAAAGACGGAAAACTAATAGATGTCAGCCTTACCCTTTCCCCTATCAAAGGCTCTGAAGGAAATGTAATAGGAGTTACCGGAATAGCCCGTGATGTAACAGAAAAAAAGAGGATAGAGAAAGAATTAATAAGAAAAAACAATGAGCTTTCGAGACTTTTCTTCATAAGCTCTGCAATGAGGGGCACGCTTGAACTGGATAAACTGTTGCGGATGGTATTAACAGCGGTTACGATGGGGGATGGATTAGGTTTTAACCGTGCAATGCTGTTCCTGCTTGATGAGGGAAAAGGGGTGCTAAAAGGCGCAATGGGTGTAGGACCTGCGAGCCACGAAGAGGCGTGGCAGATATGGTCAAGCCTTTCTATGGAACATAAGGACCTGCATACGCTCATTGATGAAATTGATGCAAGTCCGATGAGAAAAGACTCCTTCATGGACAGGCTTTGTTGTGGACTGGAAATATCACTGAATGAAGATACTGTGCTTACAAGGGCAGTAAAGGAAAAAAAGGCATTTAATGTAATAGACGCTTATATCGACCCTTTATCTGACCCTCTATTAATCCAGCAACTCGGAACTATGGCATATGCGGTTATTCCCCTTATATCAAGAAACAGGGTTATAGGAGCGCTGTGGGTGGACAATTTGTTTTCAAGAAGACCCATTACCGTCCATGATATGGAATTCCTGAAGGGCTTTACTGACCAAATAGCCTCTGCTATAGAAAACGCATGGCTTTTTGAGCAAGTTTCACAAGCCGAACAGGAATTAGAAAATATCTTTGAGTCTATTTCTGACCTTGTTTATTTTAATTCCGCAGATTACACAATAAAAAAGATTAACAGGGCTGTTATACAAAAAATAGGAAGACCGGCAGATGAGATTATCGGCAAAAAATGCTATGAGATATTTCACGGCATGAAAGAGCCATGGGAAAAATGCCCGCACCATAACACACTGAAAACAAAAAAACCATTTATAGAAGAAGTGGAAGACCCGCATCTCGGCGGGATAGTTTTAGTATCAAGTTCACCGATATTTGACAAATCTCAAAAGATAATCGGAACAGTGCATATAACAAGAGATATAACAGAAATCAAAAAATTAAGGGAAAAAGTAGCCTCTGCTGAAAGGATGGCAGCCCTCGGTGAAATGGCTGCAAAGGTATCACACGAAATAAGAAATCCGCTGCTTTCCATAGGAGGCTTTGCGAGAAGACTTGAGGGAAGAGTGGATGGAGATTTAAAAGAATATTCAAAGATAATTATTGATGAAGTGCGAAGGCTCGAAGGCATCCTCAATGATACCCTGAGCTTTGTAAAGACAGCAAGGCTCCAAAAGAGCGAGGTTGATATAGATGAACTCCTGAACAATGTTATAAACCTGCTTGAGCCTGCTGTTTACGATAAAGGGAATATACTGATAAAAGAAGTAGTCCACCCTATAAAAATATTTGCAGACCATGACAGACTTAAAGAATCGCTCTTGAATATAGTGTCAAATTCAAATCAGGCTACCGAACTCGGAACCATCACTTTAAGGGCTTATACGGAAAAGGCTGCTTCGGAACCGGATATGTTTGGATATATACCTGAGAAAATAGAGGTAGTAATAGAAGTCGAAGATACCGGATACGGAATAAAAGAAGAGTACCTCGGCCGCATATTTGATCCCTTTTTCACAACACGCCCTACCGGTACAGGACTTGGTCTTTCTATAACCAAACGGATTATCGAAGATCACGACGGTAAAATAGAGGTTGAAAGCATTTACGGAAGTGGAACCAAGCTTAAAATTTATATGCCACATGCATCTATAGACCATAAGTAAGGGCTATAGCTTTTAGTCTATAGCCTAATGTATACTGAAATAACTTAACTAAGGAGGGTGGTTATGAAAAAAATATTTGTTTTTATGGCGTTGGCTTTATTAGTTTTATTCACGGCAGGACATGCCAGCGCTTTATGTGTAAATGCACCAAAAGCTAATCTGCGACTCGGTCCAGGTACGAATTTTGAGATAGGCTGGCAGGTTTTTAAATATATGCCTTTTAAGAAAGTTGGGGTATCCAGAGACGGCAACTGGTATGCTGTAAAGGATGTTGACGGTGATGTAATGTGGATATACAAAAATCTTGTGACCGAGAAATTCAAGTGTGCTGTTGTAAATGCAAGGGAGATAAATGTAAGAACAGGGCCTGGTATAAACCACTCTAAAAGCCCGATGGGGCCAGCAAAGAAATATTATTCCTATAGGGTTCTTGATATAAGAGGCAACTGGGTGAGGGTGCGGGATGAATGGGGCAGCATCGGATGGATTCGCAGAGATTTCCTATGGATTCAATAATCATCTTGTCACTTTTTTCAGCCAATTAATATAATCCTCTGAGCCTTCAACTACAGGCAGGGCGATAATTTCAGGAACTGTATAGCTGTGGAGTTCTTTAACGCGATCCTTTAATGATTCAAATAAATGCCGCTGGGTCTTTATTATCATCAAAACTTCTGCATCGTCTTCTATCTTTCCCTGCCAGTTGTAAATAGAGCGCATCCCTTTAACAATATTTACGCATCCAGCAAGCCTTTCACTGACAATTGCTTTTGCAATTTTTGCAGCTTCATCTTCATTAGGCGATGTGATATAAACAACTATTGTATCCATGAAAACCTCCCTATAACAAATTCAAATATCCAAGCACCAAATAACAAACATTATAACAAATTTGGAATTTGGAATTTATTATTTAGAAATCCGTCTTTAAGCAGATAAATATATGAGCCATCTTTTTTAAACAACTTGACCGTTGGTTTAAAAAAAACAAAGTCCTGATGAAAAGGTGTCTTAACATTGCCTCCAAATGAGCTGTTATCGCCGAGGGCAATGTGTATTGTCCCTAAAATCTTCTCTGATTCTAAAATATTGTCAGGCCTTTTTGCCCTTTCGTTTGTGCCTATTCCAAGCTCTGCAATATTTCTGTTTTCAATTCTTTCTTCAAGCTTTTTGCTCAGTATATCTTTAAATGGCTCAGAGCCTTCGATATTTATTACTCTTCCGTGAGATACAAAAAGGGTCACAGGCGATTTTAATTCTCTTGTTGGAGCCCACTCAAGAACAAGTTTTCCGTTTGTTGTGCCTTCAACAGGCGCAAAAAAGACCTCGCCTGCAGGAAGATTGCCGGATGAGCCGGGTTTTGTCAGTAACCCAGTATCTGCCTTTGCTTTCCTGCCTATCTTTGACATGGCAATGTGAGTGCCATTGGGTGTGGTTATCTCTAAAGCCGTTGATTGATTAACAATTTTTGCGATTAGGTTTGTCTTTTTTGCAAGAGCCTTATAATCAACATTCATTGCCCCTTCAAGCATTTTGAAATCAAAAAGCGGCATGCTTGCATAACGGCAGCCGCATATTCTTGTCAGAAAGTCCCTGAACTTTGTATGGCTGGTTGAGTAGTTGGCAAGGGCTATTACTGCATTAACAGAAGACTTCTTATGTTTTGAAATAATAGCTTCTGCTTTTTTTATTCCATTATCATCAATTTTTTTGAGAATCAGGGGCTTTAAAAGCCCTGTTTTTTTTAGTTCGGAAACAGCCTTTTGACCGAAGGCTATTACCCAGAGTTCTTCCGGTGGTTCTGCGCCATGACTCCCTGTTGCAGGATATTCATGGTATATTATTTTTTTTGTGAATGCCTTTCCAATCTCGGATGCTAATAATGCTAAATCCCTTAATCTTTCACGTCTGCATAGGTCATTTTTTTGAAGGATTTCCGATGATAAGATATTGTCTGTAAAAACAAGAACTTTCTCATTTTTTTTAATGCTAAGGTTAATTCTGTAAATAGACTGAATGGCTTTTGTAATCATTTCACAAAATACCTACCTATTTTTGTCATTGCGACTTGTCGACGTGCATGTTTCATGCGAATATAAATTCCATCTGTTCCAACCTTTCTCCCGGAAACTCGATGGGATATTCATTGTCAAAACATGCAGTGCAAAAATCCGCAGGGTCCGGCAAAATCCTTTTCAGCCCCTCTAATCTCATATACGAAAGACTATCTGCTGTTATATGTTTCCTTATTTCTTCTGCCAGATGGCTTGAGGCTATCAGTTCCTGCCTTGTAGGCGTGTCTATTCCATAAAAACAGGGACCAACTGTGGGCGGTGAGCATATCCTCATATGGACCTCTTTTGCGCCTCCAAGTTCCCGTATCATTTTTACTATTTTTTTGCTGGTTGTTCCCCTTACAATGGAATCATCAACAACCACAACTCTTTTACCATAGAGCAGATCTCTTACAGGATTAAGTTTTATCTTTACGCCAAAGTGCCTTATGCTCTGTTTAGGTTCTATGAATGTCCTTCCTATATAATGGTTTCTTATAAGCCCAAAATCAAACGGGATGCGGCTCTCTTCGGCAAAGCCTATGGCTGCCGGCACACCGGAGTCAGGCACCGGTATTACTATGTCTGCATCAATCCACGACTCGCGGGCAAGTTGTTTTCCCAGCTCTTTCCGCATGGTATTTACACACACATGGTTGAATATATAGCTGTCAGGACGCGCAAAATATATGAACTCAAATACGCAGAATGCCTTTCTGAAACTCTGCAATGCCTTAATGGATTGAAGGCCGTTGTGGTTTATAATCACCATTTCGCCCGGTTCCACATCTCTTATGTATTCTGCACCGATAAGGTCAAAGGCGCATGTCTCGGAGGCAACAACATAAGCGCCGTCCACCTTTCCTATAGAAAGTGGCCTGACACCAAATGTGTCCCTCGCCGCTATTAGTTCCGATTCCCTTAAAAAAAGAAGGCTGAATGCCCCGCTTGCTTCTCCGAGTGCCTCGGCAATACGCTCATGTGGATTTCCGTTTCTTGACCGGGCGATTAGATGAAGCATAACCTCACTGTCTGATGAGGACTGAAATATTGCGCCTTCTGCTTCAAGTCCCTCCTTTAATTGCGCTGCATTGATGAGATTGCCATTATGCGCAATTGCTATTGAGCCGAGGGCATAATTGGCCATTAAAGGCTGAACATTTTTAAGCCCTCCTCCTCCGGCTGTGGAATACCTATTATGTCCTATGGCTATGCTTCCGGGAAGCCGCTTAATGCGCTTTTCGCTGAAGATGTCTGCAACAAGTCCCATAGATTTTTCGATATAAAGGCTTTTTCCGTCAGAGGAGCAAATTCCTGCTCCTTCCTGTCCCCTGTGTTGAAGCGCATAAAGCCCTAAATAGGTGAGATTGGCTGCTTCTGGATGGCCATAGACCCCGAAGATTCCGCATTCTTCATGGATGTCGTGAATTTTAGTCATTGAGTAAGTTATTGTTAAGTTATTGACTTAATTACTTATTGACTTAATTACTTTTTTCTGGGGCTTTGCCCATTTATATGAAAGTATTTTAACATAAACCAATGGGTGAATTTAAACTACTAACAGACTTCACACCAAAAGGTGACCAGCCAAGGGCCATTGAGCAGTTATCCGAAGGGGTTATAAAAGGCTTGAAGCATCAAGTGCTTCTCGGTGTAACAGGCTCTGGCAAAACCTTTACAGTGGCAAATGTCATTGCCAATGTGAACAAGCCCACCCTTGTCATAGCCCACAATAAGGCACTTGCTGCACAGCTTTACGGCGAATTTAAAGGGTTATTTCCTGAAAACGCAGTGGAGTTCTTTGTCAGTTATTATGATTACTACCAGCCAGAGGCGTATATACCAACGACAGATACATACATAGAAAAAGATGCGTTAATAAATGATGACATCGACAGGCTAAGGCATTCTGCAACAATGTCTATCCTCGAAAGAAGGGATGTAATTGTTGTGGCATCTGTTTCATGCATCTATGGAATCGGCTCACCCGAGGATTACTTGGGGATGCATCTCTTTATCGAAGAAGGAATGAGGACAAAGAGGGATGACCTGCTGAAAAGGCTTGTGGAGATGCTGTATGTCCGCTCTGATGCGGAATTTAAAAGAGGCAGTTTCAGGGTAAGAGGCGATATCGTAGAGATATATCCTGCGTTCTCCCGGGATATGGCAATCAGGCTGGAATTTTTCGGCGACGACATAGATGCGATTTATGAATTCGACTCGCTGACAGGCGAGAGGCGTAAGAGACTCCAGAGGCTTGTCCTTTATCCCAACAGCCACTGGATTACACCAAGGCCAAAATTGCAAAGGGCATTTAAAGGAATAGAAAAAGAACTTAAAGAAAGAATGCGTTATTTGAGGAATGCCGGAGAAATACTTTATGCCCAGAGAATCGAGCAGAGGACAAGATTTGATATGGAAATGTTGAAGGAATTCGGATATTGCCATGGAATAGAGAATTATTCAAGACATTTAAGCGGAAGGCTTCCGGGTGAGCCGCCATACACACTGATAGATTATCTCATAAGCGGACCTTCTAATGGTGATTATCTAATGGTGATTGATGAATCACATGCTACGGTTCCCCAGATAGGGGGCATGTATGAAGGAGACCGCTCAAGAAAGCAGACCCTTGTAAATTATGGTTTCAGACTGCCTTCTGCCCTTGATAACAGACCGCTCATGTTTGATGAATTTGAGCATCGCACAAATCAGATTATATATGTATCGGCAACACCTGCAGAATATGAGATAAAAAAATCCAACGGCAGAATCATTGAGCAAGTGATAAGACCAACAGGACTTATAGATCCAAAGATGATGGTGAAGCCGGTAAAGGGACAGGTGGAAGACCTGCTTGGAGAGATAAGTGCACGGGCAGAAAAGGGTGAGAGGGTTTTGGTTACAACACTGACAAAGAAGATGGCAGAGGACTTGACAGACTATTATAATGAACTCGGTGTAAAGGCAAGGTATCTGCACTCTGACATAGACACACTTCAAAGAGTGGAAATATTGAGAGACCTGAGGCTTGGACAATTTGATGTGCTTATAGGAGTTAATTTATTGAGGGAAGGACTTGATTTGCCTGAAGTCTCTTTAGTTGCGATTTTTGATGCTGACAAGGAGGGATTTCTGCGTTCAGAGCGCTCTTTAATACAAACAGCAGGCCGTGCAGCAAGGAACATAAACGGTGAAGTAATTCTTTATGCAGATACAATAACCCGTTCTATGAAAAAGGCATTAGAGGAAACCGAAAGGAGAAGAAAAATTCAATTAACCTATAACAAAAAAATGAAAATAACCCCGGAAACAGTTAAAAGCGAGATAAAGGATATTTTGAGTTCAATTTATGAATCAGATTATTTCACGGTGCCTGTTGTTGCAGAAGAAATAGCTGAATATGATTTAAGCGAAGACACACTAAAGAAACTTCAAGCGGAAATGAAAGAGGCAGCCAAAAAACTCGACTTCGAAAGGGCAGCGCAGATAAGGGATAGGATAAAAGAATTGAAAGAGAGGATGTTAAAGGTTGGGGTAAAGGGCATCAGTGTAACCCCTCCAACCCCTCCACAAAAATTTTGAAAAAGCTAACATACTACTTTTAAAGGCCGATGGCCTTTTTGTTTGCTTGACATCGCTGTCCTTGCAACCATAAAATGTATCTATGAAGCTTGAAACCACTCTTTCAAAAAGCCTGAGGGCGGTTGGTCTTACCGAGCCGGATAATGTGGTTAGAGAATCCATATCCCTCTTCCTTTTCCAAAAAAAGCTCGTATCTATAGACAAGGCTGCGGAACTTGCAAATATGAGCCTTGCGCAGTTTATGGAACTACTGCAATCCCTGAAAATACCGCAGGCAGAATACACGCAAGATGACCTATTAACGGATTTAGCAACCATAAAAAGGCTGAGGCGGGGAAAACACAAAAATTGATCGTTGTATCTAATAAAAAAGGAGCGAAATGTAATGAAACAAGTGGCACTAAAAGACCCTTCTGAAATCCTCCATAAGATTGAAATCATAGAAAAAGAGGTTATGAATTTGAAATTATCAGTTCTCAAAAAGCTCACCCCTTCTGCTAAAAAGATTGTATCCCTTAAAGGTATTATCAAAGGCGTTGATATTTCTGAAGAAGACATTGAACAGGCAAAAAAGTCTCTCTATGGCAAAGTAGAGATTTAGATAAACCATGAATTTTGTTGCTGATACGCACGCCCTTCTCTGGCATTTCATTAACAGTCCTAAATTGGGACCCAAGGCTTCAGAGATATTTGACCGATGCGAAAGAGGGGAGTGCATAATTTTTATCCCCTCTATAGTGATTGCAGAGGCTCTCAGCATTTTTGACAAAAAAAAGATTTCTTTTGATTTCAAAAAACTCCTGAAAAAGCTGTATGAAAGCGAGAATTTTGTCATTATTCCCCTCGACTATCCAATCCTCCAAAAAATGGTTGAACTGAAGGATATCTCTGAACTCCACGATAAGATAATTATCTCAACTGCAAAATATCTCAACCTCCAAATCATCACAAAAGATAAAGCACTCCAAAGCATTCAACATATTAAGACGGTCTGGTAGATAAGTCCCCTCCTTTACCATCTCCAACCCACTCCTACTGAGTAGAGATTCTTTTTGTAGTCATACAACGCTATATTGGATGTGTTTCTTCTGTGAAGGTATTCAAGAGAAACACTCAAGCTTTTTCCGATATTCTTTGAAATGGCAGTCATCAAACCCCTCTCTACATCCCTCCGCTTCTCTGCAAAGAAGATATTGATATTCTCATAGCGAATCCTCTTGTATTCATAATCAACATTAAGCCTTATATCCTTTGGAAATGTATATTGAATGCCTGTAATAAACAAAAGGCAAGAGCCTCTTAAGCCCTTGCCTTTTTCAAATGCAGAACCTCAGTATCTACCGTTAAAACGCATAAGTTAAAGCTCCGCCCATTGAGAACCTGCTTTTAAGCTGTCCTTCAACCTCAAACTTAAGGATGGTTCACGGACACGGTTCACGAACCTAATCCTGCAAGTTTAAAATGTAATGCCTATATTTACACCAAACATATCAGCCTTTGATTCTGGCTGCCATACCCATATTGGGCCAAGTATTGGATCGACGCCAGCAATAACAGCCGGAGACTCTGAAAATCTCATGCCTTCATAAAAGACACTTGCCCTAAGAAACTTAAACTTTGCACCTACTTCAGCAAAAACAGATGCCCTCTTGCCAGGCTCAACAGTTACTTCATTAAGACCAACTACAGTGAGATCCGCTGTGTTTCTGTTTTGTATCGGCAATTTGACACCGCCTTCTGCAAACAGCCTTGCGTGTTTTGATAAATTATGGTCTCCACGAACACCGAGCCTTGCATAAAGACTTCGCCAGTTTTCAGTATATCCAATTGCTACAGTAGGCACACTCTCTATATCCCTAATCCACCATCTATAACCAAGTCCTGCAAAAGGCTCAACAGAGGTTTTTTCAGCTACCATGAACTTCCAGCCTGCATCTCCCTCTACCTTAAAACCAAGATAATTGGTATTGCTTTTTACTGGAACGCCGCCCCATGTGCGGCCATCGTAATCTACCTGTCCGCCAAAGAGTTCACTCCTTACTTTTAAGGTTAACTGTCTGAATGGATAAAACTTGATTGCCGAGCCAATGCCATAGATTTTGCCTGATTCTTCCACAAATAAGGCGCCGCCCTTATGCTCTTTCCATGTGAAACTTTCCACCTTCAGATAAACATCGCTTTCAGTAGCAGTAGCAATGCCTGTGCTTAAAAAAACTATTGCTACCGTTAAAACTGCTACAAAAGAATGCTCAATCTTGTCTTTCAACTTCATGGTTTTTCCTCCTTATTTTTTGAAAATTTTTAAAAATAAAACTGTATTCTGCGCTCAATATCCTTTTTCTTTTTTCTCCTCACCTCCTTCCTCTTGAATTACAAAAACATATTTATTTCTTATAGTTGGCTGCATATGTAGAATAAAATAAATAAATTCTACATTCTATATAGAATTATCTACATTTAATATAGAAAAGTCAAGCATTTTTCTATATTAAATGCTGTTTAAAAACCCCCTCCAAAAAGTTGATTATTATTAATAGGGGTTTTTGATGAAAACAACGAAAGAACTACTTGGGGCAAGGATAAAAGAATTGCGAAAGGCAAAAGGATTATCGCAGGATGAGCTTTCAGAAAAGATAAATATAGACCCTAAGCATCTGAGCCGTATAGAGGTAGGCAAAAGCTATCCGTCCCTTGACACATTAGAGAAAACAGCTAATGCATTAAATGTGGAAATAAAAGAACTTTTTGAATTTATGCATTTGTCGAGGGGAAAAGAATTAACTGACAGCATAAGTAAATTACTTAAAGAGGCTGATGAGGATAATCTGAGACTTATCCTGAAAATTATTAGGGCTGTTATCCAGTGAAATTATTTCAGAAAAATCAAAAACAGCAGTTCAAAAAATGCGGTTATTCAGGTTGCCAGAATTGCAGCAAAGGCAGACAGGTAAGGCGTCAAATAACTCTTTTCCCCTTAATCAATATTTCCTTAACAAAAGGATCGGGATTGTTAAAATCCGAGATAGCAAATGAATGAGGCTCTATTCTTAAATCTACCTGCCTTCTAAGACGCATCAGCTTCAAATCCTCGCTGAAGGCATCTATATCGTCCTTATTTAAGAATACCGCAAGGTCAATATCACTTTCGGCAGTAAACCTGTTTTTTGCGTATGAGCCGAAAATATATAATCTCCACACATCAATCCCGTTTTGCTTCAGGATTTTTGCATATTCTTTAATTTTCCTATAAATTATTTTTTTATCTTCTTTGCAAGCCATTGCCTGAAATCCTTTATCTCTTTGATGTAATTCTCAGTAAATTTTTTAGCCGCCTTTTTGTAAAACCTGCCTTTATAGTCCGGATACCGCGCCTTTATATTAAAGGTAGTAACGGCATCCAGAAAATCTTTCTGATCTTCGCTGAGCGACAAACCAGCCTTTTCTGCAATCTTTGTGAGGTCATGCGTATAAGGCACATTTGCATCAACATTTTTAACATAAAAAGCCTTTAATAGCTTTTCCAGAACAAGATGCCCAAGAAACAATGCCCATACATAATGGCCGCTTTTGAACATGCTCCCCATAGCCCTAAAGTCTTTGTTTGATGAGGCTATCCAATAATCTATAAGTTCGCTATTTTTCATATTTTAAGTTGTTTATAGGGTATCATACCGTTTGTGATATTATATCATAAGAATTCAGCCGCTGATGCATAAAACAAAACTTGCATTAAATGCCAAATGTCGCTAAAATAAAGTCAAAAGGCATAAATGTGAAGTGACCATAACAGGAAAGGAGCAGGAGAGGGTGACAGACTCTTCCGAATCGCAAGGATATTTGCCCTTGCTGTTTCGGTTCTTGAGAGTGAGGAAATGGCACGGAAATGGCTGCATAGGAGGCAGAGAGGATTAGGAGGAAGGGTGTCGATTCAAGCTATACAGACAGAGGTAGGCGCGCAAGAAGTTGAATTTCTCATCCGATGAGGGCAGGCTTCTTAACTATTTCAGAAAAATCAAAAACAGCAGTTCAAAAAATGCGGTCATTCAGGTTGCAAGGATTTTATAAATCATTCGTTCTATAATCTACTTTTCCTTTCCCTGTCCATTGTACTTAGCGATAATATTTTTTATTTCATCTGCTCCCTTTAAAGCTACTCTTGTCATTCCTCCTCTGATATACTCTCCTTCATACACATCCCAGTTGCCGTGCTGGTTGGCTACATATTTCACGCCATTATACTCATAGCAGGTTACGTAAACTCCATTGTAGAAGGACTTCACATGGGTCTTCTTGACCATATCCCTAACACCTCCGTATCAATATAATTTATAATCCCTCGCACCACTGCCGTGCATTCTGAAAAATTTTTATCCATGGTGATGCATCAGCGCCCACCTTCATCTCTTCCGGCATCCATGCCCACTGCCACTTCAGGAATGTCCGTTCAGGGTGGGGCATAAGGGCAAGATGCCTGCCGTCAGGTGTGCATAATGCCGTTATCCCGAATGGCGAACCATTAGGATTGAACGGATACTTTTCTGTGAATTCTCCATTGTCATCAACCCATCTGATGGGCGCAAGTTTTCTATCTATTACATTGTTCAATATGTTTTTATCAGGAAAATATGCAAGCCCTTCTCCATGTGCTATCCAGACTCCTAAAACAGAGCCCTCCATATCTTTCAGCATTATTGACGGACTCTCAATAATCCTGACTGTGGCGAATCTGGACTCAAATCTGCCGGATTTGTTATGTATGAACCTCGGCTGGAATTTATCATCTATCCCCTGCCACGGAACCCAACCGAGGAGCGCCATTAACTGGCATCCGTTACATACGCCGAGACTGAAGGTATCATTTCTGTTATAAAAACTGCTAAACTGTTTATAAAGATTTTTATTAAACCTTATTGTCCCTGCCCAGCCTTTTGCAGAGTCAAGCACATCAGCATAGCTAAAGCCGCCTACAAAGGCCACACCTTTAAATCTGGAGAGATTTATTTTTTCATTCAGGAGATCTGTCATTGTTACATCCCATGGTTCAAATCCTGCCATGTAAAAGGCTGATGTCATTTCCCTGTCCCCATTGCTTCCTTCTTCACGAATTATTGCAATCGCAGGTTTTGCATCTTTCTTTAAGATTATTTCTGGCGTCTGCTCCGGCGTGAAAGATATATGATATGATGGCACTGTTCTATCATAAATAACTTCTTTTTCCTCAAGGACGCATTCAGGATTTGCCTGAAGCATATCCAGTTGATGGCTCGTTTCTTCCCATATCGCCCTGAGTCTCCTCATATCCTCATCGAAAACCGTAATGTGTGATGCGTGATCCGTGATGAGATTTATCCTGATTTGTTTTTCTTTTAAAGTTTTTCCAATGATTTGATAAGGAACAGAGAAACTTTTAAGGATAGAGATAATTTCATTGTCGTTTTCTATCAGATATTCTATAACCAATCCTAATTCCTCTGAAAACAGCATTGCTATGATTTCATTTTCTGTCTTATGTCTTCTGTTATCTGCCTTTTGCTCTAAGTTTATATCTAATCCGCAATTTCCTGAAAATGCCATTTCAAGGAGCGTTATAATAAGTCCGCCGTCGCTTCTGTCATGTCCAGACAGTATCAGATTCCTGTCTATCATTGTCTGGATTGCATTGAAGGCATCCTTTAGCAACTGCGCATTATCTACATCAGGGGATTCATCGCCAACCTGCTTATAGCAGTGGGCAAGGGCAGAACCTCCTAACCTGTTCTTCCCATTACCGAGGTCTATGTAAATAAGCTTGCTCCTGCCTGGCCTTTTTATGTCAGGGGTAACAACCTTTGTTATATCAGGACATGTTGCATAGGCAGATATAACAAGGGCGCCCGGAGATTTTACTATTTCCACTTCGCCTGACTGATGTATAACCTTTGCTGCCATGGAAAGGCTGTCCTTGCCACCGTCTGTAGCTATGCCAAGTTCAAGCATAATATCACGCATTGCTACTGCTGCATCATAAAGCTTTGCACCCTCACCCGGAAGTTTAGGCGCCCACATCCAGTTTGCCGAGCATTTAATATCCCTCAGTGAGCTTATCTTAGCCCATACTATATTTGTCAGCGCCTCTCCTACGCTTATCCTTGCCATCGCAGATGGATTAATGAGTCCTTTTATGGGTTGTTCTCCAATAGATATTGCAGCGCCTGTCCATATGGGGGAAGTTTCGTTTCCCTTATGAATCATCTTTTTTGCAGGCTTTACAGGGAAATGACTTTGAGCTATTACAGCAACATCCGAAACAGTAAGCTGCAGAGGCCCGCAGCACTGCTGCCTCGCTATAAGTCCTGTTACAGATCTGTCGACTTTATTTGTGAGAAATCTCTTTGAACCCACAGAAACAAGCCTTAATACCCTGTCTATGGCTTCCATAATAGTTAGATTCTCCGGCAGGTTCAGAGGTTGTGTATGTATAGGTGTGCGATCCATATAAAAGGTCTTTTGAGGCATATCTCCCAAAACCTTTTCAAGCGGAAGACTAACAGGGGTAAGCTGTGAACTGTGAGCTGTGAGCAGTTCAGGGTTATCTTCTGACTGCTTACTGCTAACTGCTAACTGTTCACTGTCATGGAGTACAATATAACCGTCTCCTATTATTTCCCCTATAACTGCCACGGGCACCTTTTCCCGTTCGCATAAGCTTTTGAATAAACCGATTTTTTCAGGATGTATAAGAAGTGCGTCCTGCTCCTGATATTCTGCTCCCCATATTTCCAGAACTGAAAGTGTGTTATCACCAACGATAATTTTTCTGATATCAATTTTTGCGCCTGAAGGGTAGATAATCTCTTTAACTACATTGCAATTGCCGCCTGCACCCTGGTCATGTATGCTGATAATAGGATTTTCATCTCTGAGTTCAACGCATGCCCTTATAACCCTGTTAAGCTTTTGCTCCATCTCTGCATCCCCGCGCTGAACAGCGTTAAAATCCAGTTCTTCTTCAAACTCGCCTGCCAAAACAGATGATGCAGAGCCTCCGCCCATTCCTATCCTGTATGCCGGACCCCCAACCTTTACAACAAGCATGCCTTTTTCTGGCCTGCCTTTTTCAATGTGTCTTGCATCTATCTGTCCGATGCCCGCGGTAAACATTATAGGCTTTATCCACTCCCGCCTCTCGCCGTCAGGCAGTCTCAGACCGAAAGATCGTGTAAAACCCTGTATAACCGGTTCGCCAAATTTGTTTCCGTAATCTGATGCGCCATTGCTCGCTTCTATCTCTATCTGCAGCGGTGATGCAAGGTTTTTAGGGTATATAAGAGAGCCGTGCTCCCACGGCAGCGGATAATCAGGTATAAAGAGATTTCCGACACAGTATGCTGCAGTGCCGGCAACCACAAGGCTTCCCCTGCCTGTGGCATGCACATCCCTTATCCTTCCGCCTGTGCCTGTTTCTGCACCCGGAAAAGGCGCAACACCTGTGGGAAAATTGTGTGTCTCGGCAGTAAAAATTATGTGATAGGTTAAGCCTATTTCCTTAAAAGGAGAAGGTTTTTCAGGATTATCTGGCAATATAGTATGTATAGCGTAGCCCCTTATGGCGCTGGAGTTGTCTTTGAATGCAATAACGCTATTGTTTGGATTTCTTTTGTAAGGCTCTTTTACAATTTGCATCAGGCTCTCTGGTATTTCTTTTCCATCAATAACAAGCCTACCCCTAAAAAACCAGTGTCGGGAATGTTCGCTGTTAGACTGGCTCAGATCAAAACATTCTACATCGGTAGGGTTTCTGCCGAGTTCGCGCACAAAGAGGTTATAGTAATAATTTATATCCCACTCATCCAATCCAAGACCCATTTCACTGTTAATCCGGACAAGAGCCTGTTTTCCTTCTTCAATTAGCTTGACTATTCTTACAGGTTCGGCAGGTTTGGGATTTATGCCTGTCTCAAAGGCATTAATCGGCTCGGGGTACAGGCATTCCGTCATACGGTCATGGATGAGTTCAAGAAATTGAGAAGTTGGGAAGTTAAGAAGTTGAGATTCCATATCTTCATATCTTTTTATCTTCTTATCTTCTATTTTTAATTTATATCTCCTTGACCTCTCTATGCGGTTTATCTTGGTAAGCCCGCACGCATGACATATGGATACAGCATTTGCAGACCAGGCTGTTGTGAAATTCATTCTTGGTCCAACTTCAAATACCCCCCCTTCACCCCCTCTCTTATTAAGGAGGGGAATAGGGGGGGTTAAAAAAGGGGGCGAGGGGGGATTATTGAGTGATGAGTAACGAGTTAAAAAACTTTCTGATGAAAAATTTTCTGGCTCAAAGGTTTCTGATAAAAGCCACTTTAGTGTCTCCAATTCCTTTTTAGTCAGGGGCGCTCCTGCATCTATATTAAAACAATATTCTGTTTCAATATCTTCTAAGGCTACTGCAAATTTCTCCCTTAGTATATTAAGAAAGACATTTTTCTTGTACTCTGAAAGCGCAGGCTTGCGGTACATGTGCAAGAGTTTTTTTTGCTGCATCATTACTGTTCCACCAGAAAATCCCCGATTTTCTGAGGACCCCTCTCCTAAAATAATTTCAAATTGTCATTTTACCATAAATGCCCGGTGATGTTACCGGATGCCGTACTCCTTAATTTTATACTGTAATGTCCTCAAAGATATACCCAAAGCCTCGGCAGCTTTTTTCCTAGTGCCTGCTTTTATCAGCGCCTTCTCGATTGCCGTCTTTTCAAGACTCCTGAGATCTCCTCCGCAACTGTCCCCCCCGCCATCTTCTGCCTCATTGGTTTTCTCATACATAGCAGTTAGTTCAGGCAGATTTAGTTCATATCCTCGGCTTATAATAACGCTCCTTTCAATTATGTTTTCAAGTTCCCTTATATTTCCTGGCCATGAATAATCGCTAAGCATTTTTATTTTATCGCCGGATAAAGGACTGAACTCCTTTCCGTGTCTTGCTGAAATTATTTTTATTATGTAGTTTATGATTTCTGGTATATGTTTTTTCCTCTCTCTGAGCGGAGGTATGTTTATCGGAAACACATTAAGACGATAAAAAAGATCTTCCCTGAATTTTTTTTCATCCACAAGACCTTTCATATCCCGGTTGGTTGCTGCAACAATCCTTGCATTGGTCGTCAATGTGATGAGGGAGCCGAGCCTTTCAAATGTCCTGTCCTGAAGCGCCTTGAGAAATTTTGCCTGTAGCGCGGGGCTCATCTCGGACACCTCATCGAGAAATATAGTGCCGTCATTGGCGAGTTCGAACTTGCCTATCTTGCGTGAGACAGCGCCTGTAAACGCCCCTTTTTCATATCCGAACATCTCGGATTCAAGCAGATTTTCCGGAATTGCAGCACAGTTTATGTCAACGAAAGGACCTGTTCTGCCACTTAAATGGTGTATTGTTTTTGCTATTAATGTCTTACCTGTGCCTGTCTCTCCATATAGCATAACTGTTGCATCAGTAGCCGCTACCTCCCTTGTTTCTGCAAGCAAATCTTCCATGCCGGCAAATATTATCTTGATAGGCGGCATGCCCTGCGTGGTCTCTGATTTAAGAAAACGGTTCTCTCTCAACAGCGCCTGCTTTCCATAAACCTTAGACACGACTATTCTCAGTTGTTCGGGGTCTTTAAGGGGCTTTGTTATATAATCAAATGCGCCGGATTTCATTGCAGAAACAGCAGTATCAACTGTTGCAAAAGCTGTAATCATTATAAAATCTACATCGGCATTTCTGCTTTTTACGGCTTCCATAAGCTTAATGCCGTCTATTTTAGGCATCTTAAGGTCTGTAATCAAAAGATTAGGTGAAAAAGAATCTATTATTTCAATCGCAACTTCTGGATCTGACACGCCCTTTACTGTATAACCTTCATCTTCAAGAATTTTTGTCAGCAGGAGCAAAAAAGAGCTTTCATCATCTACAACAATTATTTTGAAATTTTCCCTCGGCATCCTGATGTGCTTACAATGTCCTTTCAAACCTTGTTATTAATACATCATATCCTTCATTGGCAAGGGCATTTCCGATCATTTCGGCCTCGGATATGTTATTAAACCTGCCGACCCTCACCCTGTAATGTCTGATCCCTGTCTCCTTTAAATTCTCCGGCAGGGGACATGGAAGGCCTTGATGGCTCGTATCTTATCGGTGCACAAGACGCAAGAAGCAGAATTAGAGCAAAGCTATAATATATACCTGCTAAGGTCTTCATCTTTAACTATATCTGAAAGTTTATCCTGTACATGTTGCCTGTCAATGACAATCTTGCCGTTTTTTATTTCTGGAGCGTTAAAAGATATATCTTCAAGCAGTTTTTCCAGCACAGTGTAAAGCCGCCTTGCACCGATGTTCTCGGTCTTGTCGTTCACACTGGCGGCTATGTTAGCTATCTCGTCTATAGAGTCGTCTTTAAACTCAAGTTTTATCTCCTCTGTTTCAAGAAGTGCCACATACTGTTTTATCAGGGCATTATGAGGTTCGGTAAGTATTCTTATAAATTCGTTTTTGCCGAGGGGTTGCAGTTCAACGCGTATGGGGAATCTTCCTTGAAGTTCTGGAATCAGGTCGGACGGTTTGGCTATATGGAAAGCGCCTGCAGCAATGAAGAGTATATGTTCGGTTCTGACAGGACCGTGCTTGGTTGCTACTGTAGAGCCTTCCACAATTGGCAGCAGGTCTCTCTGTACCCCTTCCCTGGAAACATCAGGGCCATACCCCTGTGACCTGCTCGCTACCTTGTCTATCTCATCTATAAATACTATTCCGGTCTGCTCCACTCTCTCTATAGCCTCTTTTGTGACCTTTTCCATATCTATAAGCTTATTTGCCTCCTCCTGAGTCAACACAGTCACCGCCTCTGGAATCCTGACCTTTTTCCTCTTTGATTTTTCAGGCAAAAAACTTCCAAGCATCTCCTTCAGATTTATCTCCAATTCTTCAAGACCTACATTGGATATAACGCCAAACGGCATCATCTTTTCTTTTACTTCTATATCAACATATCTTGAATCCAGTTTCCCTTCCCTCAGTTGTTCCCTCAATTTTTCCCTTGTCTCTTTATAATGCCCTTTGTCCTGTTCTTCTGCTGGAACTCCCCTGACCGGTCTGGGAGGCGGCAGCAAGAGATCGAGCACCCTGTCTTCTGAAAGAACCCTTGCCTTTTCCTGCACTTTTTCCATATGCTCTGATTTGACCATATTCAGCGAGATTTCTGTTATATCCCTTATCATTGATTCAACATCACGGCCTACATATCCAACCTCGGTATACTTTGATGCCTCCACCTTTAGAAAAGGGGCATTTGCTAATCTTGAGAGCCTGCGCGCTATCTCGGTTTTGCCTACACCTGTTGGGCCTATCATAATAATATTTTTCGGCAGCACTTCATCTTTCAAATCCGGAGATAGCCTTTGCCTCCTCCACCTGTTTCTCAATGCAATTGCCACTGCTTTCTTGGCCTTATCCTGTCCAATTATAAACTTATCAAGCTCTTCGACTATCTTTTTAGGCGTAAAATTATCCATTTAACTCCTCTCTTTAACTGCAGTAACAAGTAACGAGTTAAAGACTGAAGACTGCCAACTGTTAGATTTCTCGTTACTAATAACTCGTTACTTGTTACTGTCTTTTATGCTATAATTCATCTATAATAATATTTTTATTAGTATAAATACATATATCCGCCGCTATATCCATTGCCTTCTTCACTATATCTACAACCGAAAGATCTGTGTTCTCATAAAGCGCCCGCGCTGCAGCCTGTGCATAAGCACCTCCAGAGCCTATGGCTGCAACACCATCTTCAGGTTCAATGACATCTCCGGTGCCGGAAAGCAAAAGCGTATGCTCAATGTCAGCCACTATAAGCAGCGCCTCAAGCCTTCTTAAAATTCTGTCTGTCCTCCAGTCTTTTGCAAGCTCTACAGATGCCCTTGTAATATTGCCTCTGTAGGATTCGAGTTTGGACTCAAATTTTTCAAAAAGGGTAAATGCATCAGCAGTGGCTCCTGCAAAGCCCGCAAGTATCTTATCATTATACATCTTTCTTATCTTTTTGGCATTATGTTTTAGCACCGTGCCACCCATTGTCACCTGACCATCACTGGCTATGGCAACCTTTCCGTTGCGCCTGACGCACAAAATTGTTGTTCCGTGAAACATAAATCCCTCCTCACACTTAAATTATTGCTTAAATGCCCCTTCTATGCCCTTTATTAGTGCCTCTATTTTACGATTCATAACAGTCCTCGCATCGACAATCAAGGCATCCTCTTTTATCCTCGCAATTATTGGCGGATTGCCGTGACGCAGACGCTCTTCGAGCTTATTGACAGATAATTTTTTGGGCTTGATTGCAACAACAAAGGTCTTGAACTCAATCTCAGGCAATGCACCGCCTCCAGATTGTGACGAGTCAGCCATCACTTCTATATTTGCGATATCTTCTTTTATTTTTTTGTGCAATCTCATTGCGATTTTTTTTGCTCTCGCTTTTATTTCATTCACATTCTGCAATAACATCTTTAAAGTTGGAATCTCTCTCTTTGCCTTTTCTTCGTCAAGATAATGCATTAGCACTGCTTCAAAGGCTGAAAGGGTGAGCTTGTCAATTCTCATTGCACGCATGAGTGGATTTTTACTAATCCTTTCAATGAGGTCTGTTTTTCCTGTGATGATTCCTCCCTGCGGACCTCCAAGTAATTTATCTCCGCTGAAGGTAACAATGTCGCATCCTGACTTTACAATATCCTGAACAGTCGGCTCGATATGAACACCGTAAGGCTTTAAATCAATGAGGCATCCGCTTCCCAAATCAAACATTACAGGGATGTTATGTTTTCTTCTAAGTGTCATGAGATCTTCAATTTCAACCTGTTTTGTAAAGCCAATTGTCCTGAAATTAGATTGATGCACCTTCAGCAGCAACGCAGTATTTTCATTTATCGCCTTCTCATAATCATGGAGATGTGTTTTATTAGTTGTTCCTACCTCTCTTAAAATAGCTCCGCTTGCACTCATCACATCAGGCACCCTGAATGAGCCGCCTATTTCCACAAGCTCTCCCCGTGAGACTATCACCTCTTTTCCTTTTGCAAGGGCAGTCAGGCACACAAATACTGCTGCAGCATTGTTATTTACAATAAGGCTGCTTTCTGCGCCGGTTATCTCATTCAGTAATCTTTGAATATGGGAATACCTCTTGCCCCTTTGTCCTTTTTCAAGGTCATATTCAAGGTTGGAATATCCGCATGCGACTTTTTTTACATTCTCCAGAATCTCTTCAGAAAGCACGGACCTGCCTAAATTAGTATGAATTACAACACCTGTTGCGTTAATCACAGGCTTAAGGCTGAATGAAGAGAGCTTCTCTATCTTTGTCTGTATTTCAGGCAGCAGAGCTTCCATAGAAATTTCTTTGATCTCGTCTTTTAAAATTAACTGGCGGGTATGCTCGATAATCTCGCGTATCGCCTGAAGCACATACCGCCTCGGGAATGACTCCTGCCATTGTAATCCTTTTTCGGACTTTAAGATTTCGTCAACAGACGGCAATGATGAAAGAAGTTTTTGTTTATTCATTCAATATCACCTTCAGCTAAAAGTCTTGTGCTGCAATTTCCGGCATATAATCTTTCGTTATCATTTTTTGTTTCCTTTGGATATAGTCTTAACATCTTTTTCTTGTGTTTTTGATCGATTATATTCTGATACGATGTCCTGAAAAGTTATATTGCTTTTTTCAAATGCTTCAACAAATTCTTCTCCCTTAAACCGCAAAGTCATATTCTCATCTACATTTGCTTCAATTTTAATTCTTTTAGCTCCAAATTGATGTAAAATATGTTCTTGTAACTTTTTAACGGTTTGCTTGGTTTTAGATTCATCTTGGGAATTTTCATTAAGTCCGATTTTATTAAGCCACGATTTTTTATAAGCAGCGTATTTAAATCCTCTCCGATTTGTTTTAACTTCAAATTTGTCAGAGAAAAACTCTAATATTTCATCCAATATATCTTGCTCTGGAAGCATATCAAATCCTCTGCATCATCTGCCTTTTTAAATAATACTGATAATCATGATATTTTGACAGTGCTTTAGCTTCAAAAACAATCCGTTTTTCTGGGTCGTTGTCAGTAAGCAATATCCCATCCTTTAATATTTGAAAAATCAAAACTGGAGAATCAAGTCCGTTCAGTGTGATTATTTGCGCCTCTTTGCCTATCTCCTTCGATATTTCTGCTTCAAGGCTAAAGACTGTCCATGCTGGAAATTTTTTAGGATCGTTATTAAAATATACGGCAATATCCCAGTCGCTTCTGTAATCAGCCAGCCCTTTTGCCTGCGAGCCAAAAAGGTAGGCAAATTCAATATAAGGTTTGCCCTCAAGCAGATTTTTGATTTTCTCTATTTGTTTCTTCATAGCTTCTCTATAAACCCGATAAATTTTTTTATATCAGTGATTCCTGTCCTGAGAAACCTCAACAGATCAGTTGTGGTGTTAACTTGATAATCATGTGCCAGAAAATTTCTCAATCCGGCAATATATGCGAATTTTCGGGCAAATTCTTTCGGGATGATTTTAAAATCGCCGAGTTTGTAAATTGAATCGCTATAGGTGGAGGGCTTTGGAAGCCCCTTAATGGCAATAACTGTCTCGGCAATATCGAGCGATATTTCCGCACAGAGATAAACAGACCGTTCTGCAATCTTCTTTGTTTCAGCAGATAATCCAATATTCTTTAGAATATTTTTTTTATTCGTCTCAAGATAAAGGATTTCTTCTTTAAGTCTTTCTATTTTTCTAAAGAGAACTTCATTCATGGTCTCTCTATTTTACCCCTTTATGAAACTCTTTTCAAAGACAATGGGTTTGTATTATTATACATACTCTGCAAAATTACAAACTCCAAATGTCAAATTCCAAATTTGGGATTTGAGATTTGTAATTTTTGAATTTTAACTTTTGGAGGATTTATGTTAAAGAGATACCTTTTAGCCCCTGGGCCAACGCCTGCGCCGCCGGAAGTTTTGCTTTCAATGGCAATGCCTATTATACACCACAGGTCTCCTGACTTTTTGCCTGTTCTTGATTCAGCAAAAAAAGGACTTCAATGGCTCTTTCAAACAAAGAATGATGTGCTTATGCTTGCTTCAACAGGAACAGGCGGAATGGTGGGTGCTGTAAATAACTTCTTCAACCCCGGAGAAAAGGTGTTGGTAATAAACGGCGGAAAGTTCGGCGAGAGATGGACAAAGATATGCCAGGCGTATGGATTAAAGGTTGAAGAGATAGTCGTTGAATGGGGGCATTCCATAAAATCTGATATGGTTGAGACTGCATTAAAAAAAGACCCTGAAATAAAGGGTGTATTTGTTCAGGCAACAGAGACATCTACAGGTGTATATCATGACATCGAGGGGCTTGGAAAAGTCGTAAAGAATTATCCCGATACGCTTTTTATTGTTGATGCAATAAGCGCCCTTGTTGCAGAGGATATAAAGACAGACGAGTGGAGTGTAGATATAATGGTTGGAGGCTCACAGAAGGGATTGATGCTGCCTCCTGGTCTTGCATTTGTGAGCGTGAGCGATAAGGCATGGAAAAAGAATGAGACATCTAAGATGCCGAGGTTTTATTTTAATTTTAAGAAAGAGAGAGAGAATCTGGCAAAAAACCAGACAAACTTTACTTCGGCAGTTACATTGATAATAGGGCTCAATGAAGCAATAAAGATATTGCAAAAGGAAGGACTTGAAAATGTATTTAAGAGGCACGCAAAACTTGCCAATGCAACAAGGGAGGCTGTAAAGGCACTCGGTCTCGGCATATATTCAAAAGAGTCGCCGAGCAATTCTGTTACTGCTATTGAAATGCCTGCAGGAATCGATGGACAATTGGTCTATAAGACATTGCGTGAAAAATACGGCATTACCGGCGCAGGCGGCCAGGACAGGGCAAAGGGCAAAATATTCAGGCTTGCGCATTTAGGTTATGCAGACACATTTGATATAATCACCGGTATTGCTGCCCTTGAAATGGCGCTTAGACATCTCGGACATCCTGTCAAGTTAGGCACAGGTGTTGCCAGAGCGCAGGAATTGTTGATGGAGTAATTAATTTTGCTATACCGCTCACTTTATTATGAGGAGCTAAATAAAAAGGAGGTAATTGGTCATGAAGGTACTTGTAAGCGACAACATTTTATCAAAGGGTGTTGAGATACTTAGAAAGGCAGGACTCGATGTGGATGTAAAAACCGGCCTCAAACCGGAGGAATTAAAGTCAATTATTGGAGAGTATCATGCGATTATCATTAGAAGCGCCACAAAGGTTACAGAAGATATTATAAATGCTGCAAAAAATCTTAAAGTCGTAGGCCGCGCTGGCTCCGGACTGGATAATGTAGACAGGGCTGCTGCAACAAAAATGGGTATTGTTGTAATGAATACACCGGGAGGCAATACCATAACTACAGCAGAGCACACCATTGCTATGATGTTTGCTATTGCGAGAAAATTATCTCAGGCTAATACCTCCATGGGTCAGGGTAAATGGGAAAAAAAGAAATTCATGGGAGTAGAGCTTTTCAATAAAACTCTCGGCGTCATAGGACTCGGAAATATAGGTGGAGAGGTTGCAAAGAGGGCGCAGGGACTTGGAATGAATGTTATAGCTTATGACCCATTTTTGAGCGACGAAAAGGCGAAGAGCCTTGGTATTGATAAAGTAGGTCTTTCAGCCCTTTTCAGTCAGGCAGACTTTATAACAATACATGCTCCGCTTACGGCAGAGACGAAATATCTTATAAACTCCGAAACCATTAAGACCATGAAAAACGGTGTTTACATTATAAACTGCGCAAGGGGTGGAATAATAAATGAAAAAGACTTATTAGATGCCCTTGAGTCTGGAAAGGTTGCAGGGGTTGCACTGGATGTCTTTGAAAAAGAGCCGCCGGAGAGCAATCCCCTCGTAGGACACGAAAAAGTGGTTTGCACGCCCCATCTTGGGGCATCAACACAGGAAGCGCAGGAAAATGTTGCAATAGCAGTCGCAGAGCAGATTGTGGAATATCTTGTTCACGGCACTATAAGAAATGCTGTGAACTTTCCTTCGATTCCGGCTGATCAAGTCGCAGTGTTGAGGCCTTATATAAGTCTTGCTGAGAAACTGGGCAGCTTTACAACCCAGATTTTTGAAGGAGGCATTACAGAGGTAGCGCTGGAGTACAGGGGGGAGGCGTCTGGTTTAAACATAACGCCGCTTACTATTGCCGCGATAAAAGGATTGCTGAATCCCATTCTTCTGGAGACCGTAAATTTTGTTAACGCGCCGTTTATCGCAAAAGAACGCGGCATAGAGGTAAAAGAGACAAAAAGCAGCGATTCAGGAGACTATCAAAGCCTGATAACAATAAAAGTAAGGTCATCAAAAAAAGAGATATCCGTGGCAGGATCTCTTTTCAGCAAGAAGGATCCGAGGATAGTAAAGATTGATAACTTTACAGTTGAAATAGTTCCGGAGGGATGCATGCTTTTCATGTATAATAATGACAGACCTGGCGTTATTGGAAATATAGGCACCCTGCTCGGAACAAACAATATAAATATAGCCCGAATGCACTTTGGCAGGGAAAAAGCAGGGGGAAGAGCTATTTCTGTAGTAAATATAGATACTTGCGCAACACCGCAAATACTGGATGAGATAAGAAGGCTCCCAAACATTCTTGATGTCAAGGAGATAAATTTATAGTCTAATTGGTTTGATTAAAACTAATAAGACCAATAAAACCAATTAGACTAATAAAACGAGGTAATTTATTTATGTCAACAGTTGTTATTGTGGGCGCCCAGTGGGGCGATGAGGGCAAGGGTAAAATAGTGGATGTCCTCACAGAAAAAGCAGAAGTTGTTGCAAGATATCAAGGGGGCAACAACGCAGGACACACAGTTGTAATAAATAATGAAAAATACATACTCCATCTCATTCCTTCTGGCATTCTTCATAAAGGGAAGAAGTGTGTCATAGGCAATGGAGTGGTTATATCTCCTTCTGCATTAATAAAAGAAATAGACGGTCTTAAGGAAAGAGGAATAGATATTGACAACAACCTCCTTATATCAAAAAATGCGCATATAATAATGCCTTATCATATAGCCATAGAAAGGGAGCATGAAAAAAATAAGGGCAGCAAAAAGATAGGCACAACCGGCAAAGGCATAGGCCCTGCATATACCGATAAGATAGCGAGGCATGGAATAAGGGTCATAGATCTCTTGACCCCTGCTGTATTTAAGGAAAAGCTATATGCAAATCTCTTAATAATAAATTTCCTGCTTCAAAACATGCATAAAGCAGCTCCATTAAAGGCAGAGGAAATATACAATGAGTATATGGGTTATACAGAAAGGCTTTCCCGATATATAGTGGACACAGATGTAATTGTAAACAATGCAATAGATTCCGGGCAGAATGTGCTTTTTGAAGGTGCTCAGGGAACTCTTTTAGACATAGACCACGGCACATACCCGTTTGTTACCTCTTCAAATACCATAGCAGGCAGTGCCTGCACAGGTTTGGGCGTAGGACCTACAAAAATCAACAAAGTTCTCGGCGCTGTCAAGGCATATACAACAAGAGTTGGAGAAGGTCCATTTCCTACAGAAATAAAAGACGAGCTCGGTGAGTTCATAAGAGAAAAGGGCGGTGAGTATGGCTCTACAACAGGAAGGCCGAGGAGATGCGGCTGGCTCGACATGGTAGCGCTTAAACACGCCAGACGCATAAATGGCCTTACAGGAATTGCAATTACCAAGCTTGACATACTTGACGGATTGGACAATATAAAGATATGTGTTGGCTATAAATACAATGGCAAGTCATATGAGGAATTGCCTAAGGAGGCAGAAATACTTGAAAATTGCGAGCCTGTTTACGAAGAAATGAAAGGATGGAAGGAGCGCACTCTTGGCGTAAGGAATTTTGATAGTCTTCCGGCTAATGCAAAGGCGTATATTAAAAAGATAGAAGAAATGCTTAATGTAGAGGTTCAGATAGTATCAACTGGGCAAAAGAGGGATGAGATAATATTATTGAAAGAGCAATTCTGAGTAACTAATTAAAATGAAATATCTTGGTGTATTGCTTAACCTGCTTTTCCCCTCAAAATGTCCAGTCTGCGGAAACAAATCTAATAGCACTTTATACAATCCAATCTGCACAGGGTGTTGGAAGACAATAGAAAGATATACGGGGCCGGCATGTTCTATATGCGGACTCCCTACTGTTTCAGACTACACCCTGTCTTGCGAACAATGCATAAAAGATAAGCCTCATTTTTCAGGTGTTTTATATTATAGTATTTACAACAGCGCAATCAGGGAGGCTGTTCATTTATTAAAATTCAATGGGATAAAAAGATTATCAAAACCTTTAAGCGATCTCCTTTCTGAATTAACAATACCAAAAGCTGATGGGATAGTGCCAGTTCCATTACATAAAAATAGCCTTCTTAAAAGAGAATTCAACCAGACTGCCCTTATAGGCTACTATTTATCAAAGACATTAAAAATTCCGTTAATGACGGGGATGCTTAAAAAAATAAAAGAGACTCCTATGCAGACAGATCTCAGGGGATTTGACAGACTAAAAAATGTAAAAAATGCGTATGCTGCATCTGAATGCGCAAATGAAAAAAGACTGCTTCTTATTGATGATGTGATAACAACCGGCGCAACTGTAAGGGAATGTGCCAGGACATTAATAAAAGCCGGAGCGGAAAAGGTAACCGTTATAGCGCTGGCGCGTTCTGCACCCAGCATAGAGTAAGCCTAAAACAGAGATAGAGAATTGTTATCCCGTTAAATCCCCCTCCCCTTGCGGGAGGGGGCGAGGGGGAGGGGTAACCTTAAAGGTGAATTATTCACCCTCACCCTATC
>DBNT01000155.1 GCA_002299835.1 Nitrospiraceae bacterium UBA665
AAAGACGTAAAAATGTCATTCCCGAAGTTCTTCCGCGGGAATCCATTTCCTTTAAAAACAAAGGCCCCCGATTAAGACCTTCGAGGGCAGGCTTCTGGATTCCAGCTTTCGCTGGAATGACAGACTTTAGGCATAAAAACATACTTTTGCAAGAGCCTCACTGGTAGTAACTCCTGTTCTTAATAAAAATTCGTTAGATACTCACCCAATTTTCAACCTTTAATCCCTTAATCAACTTAAAATGCTTTTCGTTGTTTGTAACAAGTGTAATTCCCAGCACCAGTGCACAGGCTGCAACGAGGATGTCAGCGTCATCTATGACCCTACCCTCTTTTACAAGAGATGCCTTTAGTTTTCCAAAAGTTTCACATACCAAGTTATTTGATTCTATAACACTAATTCTATCCTTTAGTTTTTCGATGTTCAAGATATTATCCTTTATTTTCTAAGACTTATAAGCTCCGAAGTATAGTTCGCAAAGGGTAATAAAAGAGATTGAGAGTGTTTCAAGTCCAACTTCCAGTGCTTTAGCTTCTATATTTTTGTTGCCTTTTAACCAATAAATGCAGATATTAGTATCCAGAATATAAGTCATAGTTCTATATCTCTTCCACCAAATCCTGTTCTATGTGAATAGATGTCGTTGATTATCTCATCAGCATTTCGACTATCCTTCCAAATCCCACAAAGACCGCTTGATTTTTCCTTACTCGTTTTCTTTGATTTGACCACAAAGATGGATTTTTTAAGAGAATGAAGGATTTTTACGACATGGGGGAGTGCCTCTACCGGAAAATCTCTTATCTCTTTTAATATTATTTCCTCATATTTGGTCTTTGTTTGCATAAAAATCACCTCCTATTAGGTCACCTACTTCCGACAAGAATAAGAATTATCTTTGAATTCCGGGGACACCATACCTAATTACCCTATCCTTTTTCTATCCAATCCTCTTTTGATATCCCAGCCTGCTTAAGAAGCCGCATTAACAGACTCACCCCTATCTCCTTTCTATTGAGGATTTGGAATGGTTAAGTGTTTCCCTTCATCTTATTTGAGCAACTTTCTTAAAAAATCAATAAAAATATTAATATCTTTCTTAAATCTCTCGTGAGTATCATAGACCCTCGATATAAGCCCTTTCAACCTTTCACTGTCAATTTCAAAACCATAAATATTTCTGACCACATGCCTGAATGCAAGGTATTCTTCAAGCGCCCGTGCAGTTTCCCTTGATATAGCAAGAGGTCTTATGTTTTCTATTTCGAGAGACATGCTCTTTAACAGCCTCTTATGCCAGTCTATTGACCTCGGGACACCTCCGTTAATATCATCGGCTATTTTCTGAAATATCCTTTCACATCCGGTATAAAAATTGTGCAGCTTGAGTGCAAGACTTTCCTCATACACTCTTTTCTTTTTCGAAGATTTTGGCGTTGACAGGCTCGTTTCTTTTATATTAACAATCAGGCTTTCTAAAAAGATCAAGCTCGTCCTTGATTTCTGAAATCAGATCCGGGGCCCTGTCTTTTTTCATATAAAATCTTTCCTTTTGAAATTCTCTGTCTCAGCAAATCACTCACGTCCTCAACGGGTTTTAAATCCACATCAAATGAGCTTTGCATCATCAGCCTTGCAAGGGCAGTGAAATATGATGGCATGATGGGGTCAAGTCTTGCAATATTACATTCATAGCTATCAAGCCTGAAGAACTGAATATCTAATCATATTGCCTTCTGGCTGAGAATCTCTCTCCAAACTCTGTGCATTCTCTACTCACTATTTAGCATCTAAAAATTCATCCACTGTCAGTCCGCTTTTTCTGATCAGTCCACGCAATAAACCAGGAGCCAACTCTTTATGGTTCGGGATTGATAAGGTTGGCCGTGATTCATGATATAAAATCATATGACTTCCTGTTTGATGGTCAATCATATAACCAAATGTCTGGAAGATTTTTACGGCGTCTTTACCTGAAATATTAGAGAGAATACCCATTAAACGGTAACTTCTCCTAAGAATACTTCTTTTTCCTCAAAGACCTCTAACCTTCCATATTTTTTCTCTACCTCTAACCATCCCTTGATTGCATCCTTTATGTTTTCTAATGCCTCATCAATTGTCTTGCCCTGACTCATACACCCAACCAGTTCAGGCACATCAACAACATAGCCCTTATACTCAGAGTCATATGTTATTACTACTTTAAACCTCATCTATATACCTCCCAAGGCTCACTTTAGCAAAATTATATCATATGAAGAAAAATAGGGACAGCCTGACAGCGACTATTTATTTCTTTGGTCTTCTTCGCCCTTGCCCAAAGCCTCGGCGACAAACTTGGTTGTAGCCCGGCCTAGTCCGAGGTCGAAGATGGTAAAATAACCCAGAACCACCCAAGCTAAAGATAAAAGCCCGAAGCGCTCGGTGCCCAGGCCCTGGATAATGAAAGGTATAGTGATTACAGCCACTACCAGCGGAAGTCCCTGGCCGATCAGATTGAGTAGTGTGTTCCGAGCCAAAAGGCTGCCTTTTATCTCAAGCGGTTTATTCATCTTGGTTTCGTTCTAAGGCTAATATTAGTCGCTTTGAGGTCTTGGGGTCAGTGTATACTTTTATATTTCCAGATAACCCTATTTTTCTTATCCCCTCTTCTACCCCTATCCTTACACTCCATCCCGGCAGCAACCTTCCTTTATTCCACGGCATCATAACCTCTCGCTCTCTGTAAGGCCGCCCACCCCACTCTATAGGCAGTTTTCTGCTAATAACTTCTTCATATATCTTTACAAGGTCCCGCAATTTTACCGGGCTTTCGGAAACGTTAAACGGGACGGTTCTATTTTTCATCTTTTTCATAAGCGATCCAGCCGGCAAGCTATCAAGCCATTTAATCAGTTAGACAGAAGTCTTTCTATTTCTTCATCAGTGAATTTCAACTGTCTAAAGACCATTTTGCAATATGCAGGATCTAATGTCTTCTTTCCCATCTGGACAGGAGCCGAATATCTCTTGCCTTCAATTGTCCTTGAATATATTGCATGGTCTGTTGCCCCCTGCCTGACAAATACTGCACCGCCCTTTTCCAGCAACTTAATAAATTCCTTGCTGGACATGGAAGATGGAAGGCACTTTAGGCATACGAAGGAACCTCGTGGATTTCTAATGGCCTCAAAATTAGCCCTTCACCTGGCTCTTTATACCATTCTGGCTCCGTATCCTTCAGAAACTCAATAAATTCATCAGTAGAGATAGGGAATACAATAGTCTCAGGATACTCTTTTATATCCGACAGATATAATTCTATCGCTGCTCTAAGGTTCTTCTCTACATTTGCCAGGTCTTCACCACGAGCAGAAACATTAAGTTCCAGACATATTGCGACATATTCAAGCTTGCTTTTACGAACTATTGCAGTATATTTTTTTTTCCATCCATGCCTCCTTCAAATATCCTAATTATATCACCGGAATTATAGCAAATTTATAGTTTCATACCACCATTAGCTTCCCTAACTTTTGATTTATCTCCAGTTTCAGCACCTCATCCACTTCTCCAATCTCCCCCACTATCAGTTCTTTCAGAACCGTCGCGATTTTATCAAGTTTTATTACTGAGTCCACTTTTAATCCTGTTTTTCTAAAGCTGGGGTGTAATTTCTTTATTAAAATATCTGGCTCTGAAAGTTCGTTTGGGATTTTTGAAGATATAAATGCCACAACTGCATCTTTTTCGGCTTCATAAATCACCAATGCTGGTCTGAGCTTCGCTACCGTCAAATCGGTGAACGGAAAAGGCACAAGGACTATTTTGCCTTTCATTTATATCTAACCTTCAAATCCGATATTTCATAGATATCTTTTTCATCCTCAAAGAAACCTGATAGGGACTTCTCTGTAAGCTTCATCATTGCAGTAATTTCTCTTTCATACATTAAGTCATCTATCTTTTTTGAAATCTCAATCAATTGTTGTTTAATATCTTTTACTTCACTTTCTATTTTCATCATATTTATTCCTCCTTCTCTTACATGGGGCAATGTCAAAAGTTTTATATCCGTTATTCTGTAACTCGTGCTAATGTAACGCGTGAGTCAGTCTAATTCCTTCCATGTCATTCCAAGCCTCTCACTTTGTCATTCCGAACCCCTCACTTTGTCATTCCGAGCGGAGAGAGGAATCTTATCCTTTTCGTTCGGGAAGAAATTTTTACCAATCTGAACTTAGGTCATCCCACTTTGGGTTCATAAGATTCACCAGTTGATTTTTCTTCTCTCTTCGCCATTTCTTTATCTCTTTTTCTCTTTCAATAGCAGCATTTATATCTTGTGTTTCTTCAAAATAAACCAGCTTGTTCACATTGTGCTTTTCAGTGAATCCTTTTATAAGCTCGTTCTTATGCTTATAAATCCGCTTCTCTAAGTTATTGGTCACCCCTACATACATCACTTTATTGTTCCAGTTCGTAAGTAAATAAACATAATATCTTCCAATTGCAGACATAAGATTTCTCACGGAGTTTACCCTGAGCCTTCCATAAGATTCCTCACATTTGTTCGGAATGACAGGCGAAGGATTCGAAATGACAATCCTATCTTATAATATTTCCCTCCCCCTATTTCATGGCATAACCTTTTGTTTTATTAGAATTTTATTTTAATTTTTTCATAAAACTTTTGACATTACCTATGTTGTATATAATTATAAAATAGCCTATCTACTCAAACAAGTCAGCATGGCTGCCTGTTCTAATAAAAGTTATTGTCTGCGCCACCCTGTCAATCCTATAAATCAATATCCAGTTCGGGTCTATATGGCAGTCCCTATGTCCTTTATAGTTACCTGTTAATTTGTGGTCTTTATAGCGTGGCTCAAGAGGCTCACCGTTTATGAGCTTGCGAATAACGACTTTCAGTTTTTCAATGTCATGACTGCCTGATCGTTCAATCCTTCTAATATCCTTATTGAAGGATTTGGTATATCTGGGCCTATACATTCTATATGCCCAATTTCTTAAACATATCCTCAGCGTCTTTGCGCTCTATCAGATTCTTACCTTCCTCTGCATCCCGCATAGCTCTTAGTGTGTTTTTGTTCGGTATCTTCACTTCAAAAGGCAAGCCCTTTCTAATCCTTATTTGTGCAAGAAACAGGTTTATTGCCTCGGTTGTAGATAGTCCCAGCTTTTTTAAAACCTTTTCTGCATCTGCCTTTAATGCAGGCTCTGTCCTTGCTACTATCATTGCTGTCTTTGCCATGGAAAAACCTCTCTTCTATTTTTAGAATTGTATCACATTTGCAATACAAAAGGCTATGCCCTTCTCATTTATGGGGCATCTACATCTTTATCGTTAAAGTTAAACAATACTTAAAAGAATAGCAATTTTGTTCGCGAGTAACAAGCAATGAGTAGTTGTAAAGTTAACAGTTTTTTTAAGTAAATTCATCCATCGCTGCTACCTCAATGCTGCCCTTGGGCTTTTAAGTATTCTTCAACAACTTGTCCTGCTTCGCCCTCCGCGCGTATCTCGCCTCGTGTCCAAGCCTTGATCCTCTCTACCGAAACGTCTGTTGAACCGTTGTCTACTACAATGATTTGATAATCAGGATATGTAATCCGCTGCAGCGACTCCAAGCACTCAATCGTATCTCTCCAGCCGTTCCAGTTAAGAATTATGACGGCAACTTTGGGCCAAGATTTGGTCTCTTGTTCCTGCATTTGAATATCCTGTTTTGTTTCCACAATAAATCTCCTTCATTTCGTTGCAATCAGCACAATTTCTTCGCCCGCGTCTTTTTTTGCCCAACACATCATATGTTCTACCATATGAAACATTAATCCCTCTAATCTTAATCTCAGTCTTAATCCTGGCCTTAAATTCTGTGGCGAGCCGCCGGGAAGTGTTCCATTCCGCCGGATCAAGCGGCTGGCCGTCCACATCCAGCGGGCTGTGCGGGCTGTAGTGCGCAGTTCTAAAACCTGGAGTCCGGAACGCTCAACGCAAGCCCGCAGGGTAGATGACGAAAAAAGGAAAAGATGCCTTGGCGCCTCAAGTCCTCGCCATGCCTCCCGATACAGACGGTGCCCTAATCTCTCAATATTCGGAACTGTCACTACCAGTCGACCGCCTTTTTTGAGTATGCGATTGCACTCTCTAAGAGTACCGATTGGGTCAGGAAGGTGTTCGACGACATGACTCGTGGAGTTCCTTTGTTACCGCAAAGCAGACAGAGATCTCTTTCCGCCACCCGGATGCCTTCGTTCATCATGAGCTCATTTTTTTGTGATCTTTCCATAACTTCACCGCCCTAAAAATCAATTCCCTATCCGAAATATCCAGGATATTCCTCCACGAAAACCAAGTAAAAAGGCAAAAAAGTCCGATAACAAGCAAGACCTGTATAACCAAGGAAATATCACCGACAAGTATTTTCAGCCCGTAGGCCGTACCTGCAAGAATTGCAAAGATAAAGCCCGTAAGCAGTGTGCCGTTGGCCACCAACAAACGAGGCGATAGTTGATGGACTTTAATGGCAGCCACGAACAGCAAAAGGGCATCTAATGTCACACGTAGAGTCCAAGCAAATGCTGCACCGGCAATACCCCATTGTTGGAGCGAAAACCAAAGAATTCCGAGATAAAGAGGAAGCTGAATTAGATGAAACTTTGCCGGAAGGTCGGGCCGTCCCACTCCCTGCAGAAGCGCAAAAGGAATGTGAGCAAGGGAGTTGATCAAAATACCTATGGCAAGAAGCTGTAAGACCACTGTGCTTTTTTCGGCAAAGTCGGCCCCCAGCTATAAACGCAAAATATCCTCAGCAAACAACCCGATGAGGAGCACAGCCGGCCCCAGCGCCAGAAGAATATATTTAACTGCACGGGCAGAGGAAACCAAGCCTCTGCCTATCTTTGACCCCTTCCAGCGCGCTGAAGGCAGGAAAAAGGGTCATGGAAAGACTTCCAGCAATGATCCATAAGCGGGCAACAATTTTATACGGCACTGCGTAAAATGTAACCATGGCAATTGACAGGATTGAGCCGATCAGGAAGTGGTCTGAGTATACTAAAATTGGGCCAACAATACCAGTCACTGTAACCCATCCCCCAAAGGAGAAAAGACGGGGGAAGAGAGCAAAAGAACCCGCATATCTCTTCAGGCGTGGCGCGATTCGGATGCTTAACACTACAAAGACAGCTAATTCAGCAAGCCGTACTGCCAAAATTAAAGCGACAATGCCCGGCAGGGTAAAGCCCAAAAACAGACCAACCAGAGGGAGTAGGGATGTTAAAGCACTGGATGGAATCCTCACGGCGTTCACCAGATCGAATCGCTGCGCCGCCTCTAATGCTCCACTAAAGGAGCTGGAAACTAAAACTATAGGGATAGATAGAGCAAGCAGATAAAATGTGGCTTTTGCCTCTTCCTTAAGCCCTGGCGGAATGTTTAAGATGCGCTCCACTAAAAGGGGTGCGATGCCAGCCAAAACAATAGCTCCTAAAATTCCAAAGACTGTCTGAATCGTAACTGCTGTCCAGACCAGTCGTGGCACCTGGTCTTCTTCGCCCTTACCCAAGGCCTCAGCAACAAATTTGGTGGTTGCCCGTCCCAGCCCCAAATCAAAGATGGCAAAGTAACCTAAAACCACCCAAGCCAGCGAGAGAAGCCCGAAGCGCTCTACACCAAGCCCATGGATAATGAAGGGTATGGTGACTATGGCCACCACCAGTGGAAGCCCCTGCCCGATTAAGTTGAGAAGCGTGTTCCGAGCCAGAAGGCTGCCTTCTATCTCAAGCGGTTTATTCATCTTACGATATAATACGGGATGATTCTATTTTTTAACTTTCTGCAAAGCTCTCAAGCTGACAAGCCAGCAAGCTTCAATTTGTCAGCCAATTTTCGACCCTCAGTCCGGCAATTCTTTTGAAATGGTCTTCGTTATTTGTTACAAGAACTGCGTTGTGGTGTTTTACAATGCTTGCTATCAAGATATCCGCGTCATTAATCAAGTTTCCCGATTTCTTTAAGCTGGCATAGATTTCACCGCCTATTCTGGACGACTCGTAGGTTTCATCCATCAAAAACGCAGAGTTAACTAACCCGATTAGAAATTTCTCTTCTTCCAGTTTCCCGCTTGCAAATATTCCTTTGAAAAACTCATACACGTTGAGCCATGTTATGCCGATTGAGTCACCTTCCCGGAGGTTTTCAATTCTATATTTTATAGATTCATTCCCTCTGAAGTATTCGATCAAAATATCTGTATCAAGGCAGTAGATCAAAGTTTGACTTCACCTCTGCCAAACCTTTTACGTTCTTCAAGAATACTTTTGAAAATGGCGATCTCCCCTGCATTCTTTTGTTTCCATATGCCAAAGAGTTTAAGAAAATCCGCTTTATTGAACTTTGATGTTTCGATCATCACACGGATTTTATTGCCACTTTTAAGAGAGAACTTATTCGCTATCTCTTGGGGAATTGACAGGTGGCCATCACCGAGATATTCTGCTGTATACGTTGCTCTATTTCCCATCTCTTTATCCTCCTTTTCGGTATGCTGACTCAGTATATCATATATCAAACCATTTGGAAAAACATCTAAAATAGGGACAAATAAAAATAAAATAAAAATAGCATCTTGGTCCCTTTCTAATGCTAATTTCAATTCCCGTTGTTTGGTTCATTTCAACAAAGCGTTTATTTCTTCATCTGAAAATCCGAACTGCCTGAAGATACGTAAGACATATGGCGGAGACAACTCACCTGCGCCCATATCAATAGGAACAACTCTTTTCTTGCCTTCATGATAACGGTAGTACAATGTATGATATTCCTTGCCCTCTCTTAAATATTTACATCCACCAGATTCCAAAATTTGAATAAGTTCTTTCAGTTTGAGGGCAGGTATGTTTTTAGGCATAAACTGCCCTTAATTCATATTCCTCTGAAATAGGTTTCTTCCCTTCTACTGTCAAGAACTCGTGTAGTTCTTTTATGGATAATGTAAACCCCTCCCCATTGTCAAGGCAGACAGTAATAAAAGAAGTGGCTAATCGTTGTCAAAAGGCAAATAAAAAGCAAAAAGGGGCAATATTGAATGAGTTCACTGCTCTTACCTGTCTGCCGTCGCACAGGCAGGCAGGCTATCACCGCACTGCCTGCAAGGTGGCTTCTTAAGAATATGTTTGGGGAAATATATCTGAAGATAAGGGGCCTTGCTTCTGCTTTAATTCTTGGAGAACCTCAGAGATGATAAAAAGAGTAAGAATAAGGCAGCATGACAACAAAGTAATAGGAGCCTTAATGTGCCTATGGAACTGTAGACCGCAGAGAAAAAACAACAACTGCTTTTATGAAACCCTTAATCCTGCTGAGATTAAAAAAACAATTACAAAGTTGCAGGAGAAATCCCCGATTAAGAACCCCCGACAAAGAATCTCGGGGGCAGGCTTCGGGGACAAGCTTACAAGGATGAGTTCCTCAAAGATAAGGAAAAAAACAGGATGATTTCAAGTATATTTTTACATGAGGCAATGAATATCATTTCAGCAAGATTTTTAAAAGTGAGGCAACGGGGTCAAACCGATTTTTGCCTCTTTCTTTGAATTATCAATATTCTATACAAAGCCACTGCCCCAAACACCCATCCCATTAATCCTATGCCGACAATTATTTTTGTATGTGTGGCTACTAAAGGTTTTTTGAATGACTCCATAAACATGCCTTCATTTACCTTCACCTCTATCTGCACAGCATGAAGTCCATGTGCCGATTCGCCACGGGCTTTGATAGTCCATATTCCTTCTCTATCCGGCAAAAAAGATACAAAACCATTTTTGTCAGTTCTGCCTTTTTTATGCGGAATCGTATCTCCGGGTCCAAATATCTTATACCCTGAATAGCTTGCAGGGTCATCAGCAGAATAAAATATCCTTGCGCTAATGCCTTTGTTTTCAACCTGATAGTGGATAGAATGGGCTTCTGCCCCTGAATAAAACAGGAGCAGAAGCATTATTGTATATAAAATTTTAAGCATCACTTCACCTCAAAGGTAAGGGTGCTTGAGATGCTGATTATATCAACATGAGGATTATCTTTAATAGGCACTGAGTGTTTTGCCACAATCACATTCATACCGCTTTTAACAGGGATAACCGCCACACCTTTTTTGTCTGTCTTTGCAATTTCGTGATGCCCTATATACCCTGACTCAATCCTTGCCCCTTCAAGCGGCCTGCCCTCGTAAAAGACTGTAACAGAAAGACTTTCGCCCTTTTTCATTAACAAAGGATTAGACGCGGGAACGACTTCAAGTTTCATGCCGAGCGGCTTTGTGTATATTTCTGCCCACTGTATAAGGCTTTTGGCATATTTTAAAGAATGGCGAGCAGGCTCAACCAATTGCATCCCTTTTGCTTCTGCCTCTATCTTTGAGATATTTCTCCATGCCTCGGTAGTCTTTACCCAATAGCCATTGTCAAAAAATATAGTAAAGGCTGAGACTCTCTCTTTTGTAGATAGTGAGGCACTGTCTTTATGTCTAATAACTTCAACAGGAGTAGGATTTCCATTGCTGTCATACGCTATAACCTCTTTTATCTTTGAGGGGTCATAAGGGTCATGTTTTTCTCCATGTCCGTAAACTATAAAAAACTTTCCATCCTTTTTTTCAACCCATACATCATGGGCAAAGGCATTAAATGAAACTATAAGCATCAATGCGCAAAATATTACCGTTTTCTTTAGCATTATTTGTCCTCCTTAAAATCTGAATTTTACTCCGGCATTTACATCCCACACAGGTTTTGGGTCATATGCTAAAACGTCGCCCATCAGAAACATTCCTTCGGATGCAAATTCTCTCGGATGATATGTTGATTCTGCAAATAGTGTCCACCCTTTAATGTTATAAGTTGCCTTTGCAATGTAGCGGTCAACAGGTGGACGCTGTATAGTTCCTTTAGCATTAAGAGGGGCCCTTCCCAAATACTGATAGCCAATATTTACTATCAAGTTTCTGTCTTTGCCAAGCCTTTGATACCACTCCATGCCTGCGCCAAAATAATTTTTAGGCACCCCTGTTATTCTATCATGCCCTGCTATTGGTGGATTTTTTATCCTGGCATTTACCCATCCGTAATTAGAATACAGTGCAATCTCATTTGTTACAAACAACCTTGCCTCAACCTCATAGCCGTCTCTTTTGGATTCACCTATATTGAGTGCCTCACCAGCCACCACTCTAATTTCCCTTTCCATGTCTGTTTGATAATAGCTGAAAGCAAGGTTTAACCTTTCAAACAGTAGGGCGTTAAATCCAACATCCCATGTATGAAGCTTTGCAGGCTTTAAGTTGAAATTCTTATAATCTCTGCCATAAGGAGACATTTCAATAGCCGAAGGAGACCTGAAGCCAAGCCCTTTGTTTGCAAAAATATTAAGATTACTAATTGGTGTTATGACAAATCCTATCTTTGGACTAAAGATACCTGTATCGCCGCTTCCAGAATTGCCGGGTCTTATTCTGTTTTCAATATCAAAGAAAAAATGATCATAACGCAAACCTCCGACAATTTTCAGATATTCTACAGGTTTATACTGTCCCTGAAAAAATAGTCCTGTGCTAATTTCTTTTATATGCCAGTCACGGGTTGTAGCTGTAATCATTCTATTTATTGTGTTGTGCCGCCTCTTATCTCCGTCATCATATCTACCGTCTGTGCCAACTATGAGGGAAAAGTTTTGGGCAGGCATGTAATTGTAAAGCAGATTCCATCCGAAAAATGCGCGACTGTTATGCTCCAGCCGCTGCGGTGTCGGAAGAAAAGTGGCGTAGCGGTTATGGTCTTCAGATGCCGCATACAAGGTAGCATGAAAACCTGCCTCTCCCCTTTTGGGCGTATAATTTAAAACAAGGTTGTAATATTTACTATCTCCTCCGTCGGTCGGATTTACAGCATTTGTCCTTTTGCGTATCCCTCTTTTCACATCATCAACTGAAAGATATCCTGGTGCTCCCCAGTCCCTTTTTACATAATGGGCACGGATAGAGAGTTTTCCATCCCATAAAGGCACTGTGAGTTTATTGAAAAAGTTATAGCGCGCATAATCAGAGTTATCCCTATAACCGCCCCTCGTATGTGCTTCATAGATAAGAAACGGAATCGGTTTCCATGCATCATCTGAAATAACCGCTGCTGCCCTAAGAGAGCCGTAACTGCCTGCCTCTACGCTGATGGATGATGATTTCTCTGACTTTTTTGTTATGATATTGATAACACCGCCGAGTGCAAAGTTTCCATAAAGTGCTGAAAACGGCCCTTTAATCACTTCTATCCGCTCTATCATTTCTGGCACAAGCCAGCCAATATCTGCAAACCCATGGCTATGGCTGTGGTGCGGAACATTTATAGGAACACCGTCAACAAATATAGCAACCTGTGCTCCATGTCCGCTCGGAAAGCCCCTCATGCCCAAGCCATCTGCAACATCTCCTTGTCCGTAATGGCTCGTAATCATGCCTGGTATTTTCCTGAACAGGTCAAGGTAGTGCCTTACAGTCATCCTTTCTATATCCTCTTTGGTTATCACATGAACAGAGGCAGGAAGTGCTTCGCTTCTAACTGAGATTTCCCCTTTGTCCCTTATAAGTGGCTCTCCTACCACAACCACTTCTGGGATTGCAGTTACCTTTGCATAAGCAGACTGTGCAGTTACAGCACACAATAAAGTTACTGCAACTAATAATCTCAAAAACATTTTTCAACCTCCTCAAAAATTTCCCTCTCACCTCCCGCTTATGATAAAATCAAAATACGGGGGCGTTGTCAGACAGCGCTTTCGTAAGGCAGGGATGAATCCTCATTGCGAGTGCGGGTCTCCCTGCCTTTCAAGTTCAGTAGCGCGACAGTGCGTTAGAGCGATAGTTTTTTTAAGGAATTATTATTCTTATTAACTGTCGCACTGTCGTTCTGCCGCACTAACACGCTATACCATCACCTACTCTCCGTCACTATGCTATAATTTCTCACTCCTGTAAGCCTTACCTCATCTATTACACTCACAAGAATACCCACATCTGATTCTTTGTCTGCCTTGATGCGGACAAAGTCGTGTTCAATATCTTTTAAAGCGCCTTTAATTGCTGTTTGAAGGTCTTTTAAATCCACTCTTTTGTCCATAAAAAATAGCGAGCCGTCTTTTGAGATATAGACAGTTTTAATCGCCTCTTTCTGCGCCTCTGCCGTTTTTGATTCTGGAAGCTTTATTTTTATTGCAGGCTCCTGCATCAGATGAGATGTGAGCATGAAAAACAAAAGCAGCAGAAATACCACATCCACCAGCGGCGCAATGTTCATATGCGAATGATTATGCCTTCTTCTTTCAAGCTCCATAACTTCCTTTTAAGCTCCTTGCTATAACTAATTTTCTTGTGTTAACCTTTGTTATAAAAAGGAGGTGCTTCATGAAGATTACTTTAGATATTTCTGATGATATCTTTGCAGAAATAAACGAATTCAAAAAAAAGGAAAACATTACAGATACTAACTCTGCTATCTCAAAACTTATTAAGTCAGCGCTATCTCTGCCTGAATACTTTAGAAAATTTGATTGGCAAAAGGCTGAAAAAGAGGCCGATGAAGATATTTTATCAGGTAAAACTAAGAAATTTTCTACTACCAATGAATTTATTGCTGAACTCAATTCATGAAAATAATCCGCGCTGATTCCTTTAAAAAAGACTACCAGCAACTTCCCCTTCATGTCAGAAAAATCTTTGAAAAGAAAATAAGGCTTTTTGTGGAAAATATACATCACCCCTCTTTGAGAGTCAAAAAAATGCAGGGACACGAAAACCGATGGGAGGCAAGTATTACTATGTTTTATCGTTTTACTTTTGAAATTCATAATGACTATTATCTTTTCAGGCGAATTGGTCCGCATGATAATGTTCTGAAAAATCCATAATTTTACCTTACTCACCCCTACACCTCACTGCGTAAGGGGGACTTCGCCCCCCTTACGAAATCCCCCTTTTTTAATACACAAAGACATTGTTACTTCTTTCATCACAAATGCAATTTCGTCCGCCTGCTTTTCAAGATAGTGATGTCCTATATGGATTGGGATTGCTACAAGCAGCCCCGCGGCAGTTGTAATCAACGCCTCCCATATGCCTCCTGCAAGCATAGAGGGATTAACGCTTGCGCTTTCGGCTATCACCATAAAAGCCTTTATCATTCCTGTTACCGTGCCTGTCAGACCAAGAAGCGGAGTGATTATTGCTATCAAACCAAGCCAGCTTAAGCCCTTTTCAATGCTTCTAACCTGCCGTGTGCCTATTACCGAAAGTTCCTTTTCATCGCAGCCGTCTTCAATCGCCTTCAGTATCGGCGTCATTATGTCCGGTTTTCTTTTTACTATCTCATCAGGAGAGGCTTCAATATCTTTCAATAACGAGCGGTATTGAATTGCCTTATTTATCAATATTGAAAGCCCTATAAGCGAACATAATGCTATTGGATACATTAAAAATCCGCCTTTTAAAAACAGGTCAAGCATTTAAGCCTCCATAAGAAAAAATCCAAAAAATCTCATTGATCTCTCCTTAAACTAAATCTTATTGGCAAAAGCGCCTTTGACATTACTGGCTTGCCATCCTGCGCTGCCGGCTGAAATGTGGACTTCTTAACTGCCCTTACAGCAGCCTCTGTAAAGCCGTAACCTGCGCCCTCTATAACCTCAACATTCAAGAGTTTTCCATTCTCATCAATCGTAAGCCTCAGTAAGACCCTCCCTTCTTTACCGAGTCTGCGAGCCATAAGCGGATATACAGGCATTTCCCTGTGTAAAAACCGCGGGGCATTAGCAGAGCCGAATTCAACATCTAATAATGGTTTGGGTTTTTCTTTTACAGCTAAAGAAGCTGATGAAATAACCGGTGGAACTGGTTGAGGCGTTGGAGTCAGTAGCGCCGGATCCACAGTCTTTGAAACAATCACAGGCTCTACAACATTAGAAACAGGAACTTCTGTTAATACAGGCGGTTCTTTAACTTCAGGCTCTTTTATAACCGAATGAGGCGGCAGTTCTTTTTCAATCTCCTTCGGCATTTCTTTTGGTTTCGGTTTTATCGTTTTTTCCTGTTCATTTAAAACAGGCCTTTCATCAATCACAAATAACTCTATTTCTTCTATTTCCTTAAAATGGCTTGATACAGTCATTGATACAGGTATTGCAAATATGATTAAATGCAAAACCAATGATATAGGAAACCCGTAATTATTTGACTTTGCCATTTTCCTGCTCCAAATAAAAATATCTCTTCTCTCCTTCGTGGAGGATTTGGCAGGCTTTCGCAGCTTGCATATAAATTTTAAAAACAAAAAAAGCCATGAAGTAAGCGCCTTCGTGACGCATAGCCTTCATGGCCTTGATTTCTTTGATTCTAAAATTAATCCCTGATTCCAGTTCAGGGTTGTAATAAGAGTATACAGAAATGTCTGTAATGTTGTCAATCGCATAGCCCATAATCCGTAGTCATTCCGATTACCCCTCCCCCTCGCCCCCTCCCGCAAGGGGAGGGGGATTTAACGGGATAACAATTCTCTATCTCTGTTTTTGCGCTTGATGCATAGCTTGACAAAGTATGAAAACTATGGTA
>DBNT01000156.1 GCA_002299835.1 Nitrospiraceae bacterium UBA665
CCCTCCCGTCAAGGGAGGGGAAAATTTAGGTGAAGTAAGAGGGTGGGGGTGATAGTCAAGGGAGGGGAAAATTTAGGTGAAATAAATGGTTGCTGTCCCTAATTTCGTATTTTCCCCTTCCTAGTTTATCCCCTCTGTATCCCCTCTGTAAAGATTTGACATGTCAAGCAGCGATATGGTATACATATATTAAAATTGGTATACAGCAGGATAAAAATTGAAAATTATAGTTGCAGATAGTTGTTGTCTAATTTTGCTTGCAAAATGCAATCTACTGGGAATTCTATCTGAAGCCTTTCCAGTGCTGATTGCGTATGCCGTATTTAATGAAGTAGTAAATAATGACACGATAAAACGATTTCCAGATGCAAAGAACATATCAGATCTTATAAAAGATAAGAAAATAAAAGTCATAAAACTAAAGGTTTCAGACAGAGCGCTTCCGATATATATGGACAAAGGGGAAGCAGAGACTTTGTTGCTTGCAAGGCAGACCACTGATGCAATAGTAGCAACTGATGACGGCAAAGCTATAAAGGCATGCAGATATCTTAATCTGTCTTTTATTATATCTCCGCGTATAGCTTTAGAATTGTACAGGCTAAATAAGATCGATTTTGACAGAGCAAGATCTTCAGTAGAGAAAATGAAGATTTTAGGAAGATATTCATCTGATATTATAGCGGATGTAATTCTTGAATTGGAGGTGATACGAAATGCTAAAACCAGCCACCGTGAGAGTTCCTGAAGAATTTCTGTCAGAACTCACCAAATACATAAAGGATATGAAACTTGATAAATCAGCCTATTTAAGGGAAATATTAAAAAAAGGCTTTGAAGAGGACAGGTTAGAGAGATACTTAGCAAAATACCAGTCAGGTGAGCTTTCTGTAGGTGAGGTTTGCAAGAAACTTAATATAACCCTTTGGGACTTTTTTGATCTCCTTAAAAAAAAGAATATTCACCTGAATGTTTCCCTCGAAGACTGGCTTGATTCTGCAAGGCTTGGGAATTAACTATTAACATGTCTTACGGGGTAGTTTGTCTGCACAACAAAAAAAGGGCGTTTTCACGCCCCTTCTGAAAAATAGAACCTTCTTGATTACTTCGTTCTTATTCTTACCCTCCCCCTTGACGGGGGAGGGCGAGGATGGGGGTGATAGTCAAGGGAGGGGAAAATTTAGGCGAAATAAATGGTCGCTGTCCCGAATGGCACTGACTTTATCCTAAAGCGGTCAAGTTTTTATTTCGTAATAAATGGATTTCTAATGGCAACTCCGTCAATAATCCGCCCATCGGAAAAATCCTCGGATAAGAGCACTGCAGCGCCGCTCTTTACAGCAGAGGCAAGAATCATAGAATCCCAGAAAGAATATTTATATTTTTGGTGCATATCTATTGCAGCAAGCACAGAATTACCATCATTAACAACTACAGTCCATTTCAAAAGAAACTCGATGACCTCCTTGGCGGTTTGAATATTCAGAGGCTGCGTTATTTTGGTAGTCACAGCACTGAAAAACTCCTGCAAAACCTGGGTGCTGAGGACCCCTCGTCTCTGTTCCCATAATTCAAACATAATATTTCTGGACACCTCATGCCTATATTCGGCGGAAACATCATGCGCGTATACCAGAATATTGGAGTCAAGAAATATCTTATCTCCGCTCATGAAGTTCTTCCCTTGTCCATGTAATTTTGCCTTTTGTCCCAAGATCAAATCCCTTTTTAAGGAGCTTTAAATGCCTTTCCTTTGCCCTCTCATATTCGGCATCCTCCTTGACCTTTTTTTCGAGAAACTCTCTGATCAGTTCGCTGAGAGATTTGTTTTCTTCTGCCGCTACCGATTTGGCTTTCTTTAATAACACCTTAGGCAGCGATACCGTTACATTTTGTCTTTCCATATTTACACCTCCACCAATTTCTTCACATAGACATGTGTATCACATTTTTATGTGATATGTCAAATACCAACAAAAACGGGGACGTTTTAATGCCCCTTCCGAAATAAATGGTCGCTGTCCCTATTTTTTAAATAGAACCGTCCCCTTTACTTTTTTTTATCTTGACATCAAAATATCATGAATGATAATTTATATCAAAAGGAGGTATAGCAGATATGACAAAGGGAGCAACTACATTAAGATTGCCTGAGGATAAGCTTAAACTTATCAGGGCTATTGCAGGGTATGAAAACAGGTCTCTTATGGATATATTTACAGAATTAACCGATGAATATATTAAAAGGCACAGAGAAACAATGGAGCTGCTCGGCATTCCTAATTTTTTAGAGGAGTGCGGGAATGGACTTGATGAGATCAAAGCCGGCGGGGGTAAAAACTTAGTTGAACTGGACGATTAAATTTTCTTCAAACGCTGAAAAATACTTCAACAGGCTCGATAGGAATACAAAGACAAGAATCTAAGGAAGAACTTTTAATGTTATCCATTTTAAATGCCCCCGCTGACCATCAAAATGCGAAACCTTTAACAGGAGACCTTAGAGGATTTTATAGACTAAGGGTTGGCGACTATAGAGTTATTTTCAGTATTATACAGGTAGGCAAAATCATAGCGGTTGTCAATATAGCGCCAAGAGGAGATGTGTACAAATAGTTAAAGGCAGTAAAAAATTCTTGAAAATTGAATTGATATAAAAAAAAGGGATGTTTTCACGCCCCTTTTGAAATAAATGGTCGCTGTCCCTATTTTCCTATTCAATTATTTGCATTGAAAGCTCCTTTTAAAGGCATAACGACAAAGCTAACCGGCGCGCAGTTTTTTTGCGCGTCCGGTTGAGCGCCTTGTTAGGCGCGTGGTTTTCTGTGCCACATCGATTAGTGAGAGAAGTGCCTTGTTCACAGCTTCTTCGTTGGGAAATGCTTCAGCCACTTCAGGTCTAAGGACGACTATATTCGATGATTTACGCAAGCGGCTCGCGTACTTCCCTCGAACGAAGCCTCCGGGGAAGTCTGACAATTTGTACTCTGCCCGTAATTCGTCTCTGTTTGTGTGCTTAACCTTCTTCATATATCTTTCGCTCTCCTTTGCTCGATAAACGAGCACTTATAATTCGAATCGTTTCATCTTCCTCAGTGTGGGCCACCACCAACAACCGACCTCGCTCTGAGAACCCGAAGGTGATATATCGATCTTCGGTAACTGAGTGATCTGGATCAGCACCTGTTGCCGACATGGGGTCCCTCATGGCTGTTGCGGCTTCATCGAACGAGACCTTGTGTTTTCGTAAGTTTAACTTGGCCTTCTTCGGGTCCCATTCAATTTTCATAATCTTATCATATCCTAATTCTGATTTTAACGCCTAACATATATTATACCAAATACCAACTTGGTATTTTCTGCCTTTACGAAAAAATATTAGCACATTTAAAAAATAACAGCAATCCAAAACAAAAAAAGGGACGTTTTCACGCCCCTTCTGAAATAAATGGATGTCCCTATTTTTATGCGTGCTTTCGTCCCGGTTTCATCTTTTGAGTTCTTTTTGCCTATTTGGACAGAAAAATTGTATAATGAGCATGAGGATAACAACATGCAAAAAATATTATCTGCCGAGCTTAAAAAAGCAACAAAAGACAGGGTTAGATTTGAAATAACAAAAGAAAACTATGAGGCATTCTGCAATGCCGTAGGCCTCTACAAAAAAGATTTTATCGAGACCCTGAAAAAATCCGAAGCAGACCACAAAGCTGGCCGTATAACAAAAAGGAAGTCCCTTCTTGAAATCATAGAAAAGGCATGATGGAAATTTGCACCACTGCCACTTTTGATGAGCTATTTCTTAAGCTTCCAAAGAAAATTCAGCCCAAGGCAGAAGAAAAAACAAAACTATTCAGAGAAAATCCATTCAATCCTATACTTAGAACAGAAAAACTTCATCCAAGAGGGCATGAGGTCTGGAGCTTCAGGGTTGATATCCATTATAGAATTGTTTTCAAGTTTACAGGGAAGGACACAGTAGAATTCCGATTCATAGGCCATCACAATCAAATTTACGACTACAATATTTTCAGGGAATAAAACAGAGCCCTCCAAATGGCTTTTAAAAATAGCATATCAAAATCAGATTGAAATGCAAATAAAAAAAGGGGGCGTCTAAACGCCCCCTTGAAAAATAGAACGTCCCCTTTACTTCCGTCTTCCCCTCCC
>DBNT01000061.1 GCA_002299835.1 Nitrospiraceae bacterium UBA665
CCCGCAAGGGGAGGGGGATTTTATAGGAAGGCAATTTTCTATCTCTGTTTTTGGGTGTAAGTTTATGCTTGACAAACTTCATTAAAAGAGGCATTAATAAGTAACAAAACACTTGTAGTAAATGTAGTGTAACCATGTCTCTAATTGCAGATGACTATGAAACAACATTTTATGATATGTGGTAGATAATCACGGATATGAATCATCACTGGAAACAAAAAACTATAAAACCGTTTAAAACCAGCCACACATCATGCATAAATCAATCGCATCAGGCAGATTTGCATACAGCTTCCTTAGGGGAAAAGCTTGATGTTATGGTAGACAATTTACCTTCAAATGGAGTGACTGTGGCTGAGATTCAAGACCTTGTTGGACAAGAGGGTTTACTGGTTTTGGTAGCATTTCTTACAATTGTATTTTTAGTTCCTATTTCAATTCCAGGTGTCAGCACTGTCTTTGGCAGCGCAATACTACTAATTGGCATCAGTCGTCTTGTCAGTCGCAACTTATGGCTGCCAAAGCGTATTGCTAAACGCAAATTGCCATCTGACAAACTCAAGGCAGCGCTCCAGAGGGGCGCTAAATGGCTGCATTCGCTGGAGCGCGTGAGTCGTCCACATCGGCTGAATTGGTTAGTCTCCATGAGATTATCGCACACAGTAAATAATTGCGCTTTGATTGCAGGGGCTATGCTGCTCATGGCGCCCTTCGGGTTAATCCCATTCAGCAATACACTACCCGCCCTTGCTTTGCTGTTTCTGTCTATTGGGCTTTTACAGAAAGACGGTTTCTGCGTTTTGTGCGGGTATCTTCTCATTCTTGCCACAGTAGTTTACTTTGTAATTCTAATACTTGGAGGCAGCATAGCCATCCGCGAGATGCTTCGGTTAGGTTTTCAGGTTTTATAGTTCTTTTAGTCTCTCTGACTGATAATGTGTAATTAATGAATCTATTATTTCATCAAGATTGCCTTCCAAAACCTGCTCAAGTTTATGAAGTGTAAGACCTATTCTGTGGTCTGATACCCTGTTCTGCGGATAATTGTATGTCCTTATCCTTTCGCTTCTGTCTCCTGTGCCGACCTGTGTCTTCCTTTCCATGGCGCGCTCCCTCTGCTTTTTCTCGGTCTCTATTTCAAGGAGACGTGAACGCAATACCTTCATAGCCTTTTCCCTGTTCTTAAGCTGCGATCGCTCGTCCTGACACTGCACAACGAGTCCGGTAGGGATATGCGTAATCCTCACCGCAGAATATGTCGTGTTAACGCTCTGTCCGCCTGCGCCTGAAGAGCAAAAGGTGTCTACTCTCAGATCTTTTTCTTCTATCTTTATATCAAGTTCCTCTGCTTCAGGCAAAACAGCAATAGTGGCAGCAGATGTATGAATCCTGCCCGATGCCTCTGTAGCAGGCACCCTCTGCACCCTGTGCACGCCGCTTTCGTATTTAAGCCTGCTGTATGCGCCTTTTCCTGTAATATTCGCTATTATTTCCTTTAATCCACCGAGTCCGGTAGGGTTTGAATCTATAATCTCTATCTTCCATCGCCTTACCTCTGCATATTTTGAATACATCCTGAAAAGCGCTGCGCCAAAAAGCGCTGCCTCTTCTCCGCCTGTGCCCGCCCTGATTTCAAGTATTATGTTTCTGTCATCACGCGGGTCTTTAGGCAGCAGCATAATTTTCAGTCCATTTTCCATCAAGGGCTTCTTTTTCTTGAGTTCCTCAAGCTCTTCCTGTGCAAGCTCCCTAATATCTCCGTCTCCGCTTTTTATCAGTTCTTCGGCATCTTCAATCTCTGAGAGCAGTTTTTTGTATTCCCTAATCTTTTCTACTATTGGCAGAAGCTCTGCCTGCTCTTTAGAATATTTCTGGTATGCCTGTGCATTGGATAAAACATTGGGCCTTGCGAGGGCATCTGTTATATCTTCGTATTTTTCCTCTATAACTAAAAGCTTATCTAACATATCTTTTAAAACTTGTCCCCGAAGCTTGTCCCCGAAGTATTTTATCGGGGATTCTTAATCGGGGATCTGCTCCAATAAAAAAGGATTAGAATTCAGACTATCCCTAAACCCTAATCCCGAATATTTGAGTGCGCTATTTTTTTGCGTATTTCTTCTTGAACTTCTCGACCCTGCCTTCTGCATCAACTATCTTTTGCTTGCCTGTAAAAAAGGGATGGCATTTTGAACATATATCAATGCGCATGTTATCTCTTGTTGATTTTGTTGTAAATGCCTCTCCGCAAGCGCAGGCAACCTTCACATCTTTATAATTCGGATGAATTCCCTCTTTCAATTTTATACCCCCTAAAGATAAACTAACATTATATTTTACAAGATGTGCTAAATCTTTAGCAAGCGATTATTAAAAAGCCGGCAGGAATGCGATTCCTGCCGGCTTTGGTATAATAACCAAGATCTGACTATCAAAGTAGAGGCACTATTAGCAGCGCTACAACATTTGCGACCTTAATCATTGGGTTAATTGCAGGCCCTGCTGTATCCTTATACGGATCACCTACAGTATCACCTGTAACCGCTGCCTTATGCGGCTCTGACTTCTTCCCGCCATAAGCGCCGTCTTCTATATATTTCTTTGCATTATCCCATGCGCCGCCGCCGCTTGTCATGGCAATTGCCTGAAACAATCCTGTTACAATACTGCCTATCAGTACCCCGCCGAGCGCCTCCCTGCCAAGTAAAAGACCTACGGCTACTGGAACTACAACCGGAATAAGAGCTGGTATCATCATCTCTTTTAATGCGCCCTTGGTAACTATGTCAACGCATGTACCATACTGCGGTTTTGCCTTTCCTTCCATAATCCCAGGTATTTCCCTGAACTGCCTTCTGACCTCTTCAACAACCCCGCCTGCTGCCTTTCCAACAGACTCCATCAGAAGCGAGCCAAATAAATATGTCATTATGCCTCCGATGAAAAGGCCGACAAGCACCTTCGGATTTGCAAGATCAAAGGCTATAACATATTCAAAACCCCTTGAGTATTCAGCAAATAACACCAGTGCTGCAAGCCCTGCTGAGCCTATTGCATACCCTTTTGTAACAGCCTTTGTTGTGTTTCCGACTGCATCAAGGGGATCTGTAACTGCCCTGACACTATCTGGCAGTTCAGCCATCTCTGCTATGCCGCCTGCATTATCTGTTATTGGCCCATAAGAGTCAATGGCAACAACAATGCCTGCCATTGAAAGCATTGCCGTAGCTGAAAGCGCAATTGCAAAAAGTCCTGCACCTGGATTGCCCGAAAAACCACCACCAAGCGCATAAGCTGCTAAAATGGCAGCGCATATTACAAGAACCGGAAGCACTGTTGCCTTCATGCTTACAGCAAGACCTGCTATAACATTTGTGCCATGGCCTGTCACACTCGCTGCGGCAATGTGCTTAACAGGTGCAAAGCTCTTTGATGTGAAATACTCTGTAATCATCACTATCAGGCCTGTAAGAGCAAGCCCTATCAGGGCTGTCAGGAAAACACTGCCTGCTGTGAAAACTCCTGCATCAGTGCCTGTTAGTCCGGCAATAAATCTGTCTGATGCAAAATAAAATGCTATTGCAGCAAGTATTCCTGAAACTGCAAGCCCTTTATAAAGAGCACCCATTATATACTGATTTTTTCCGAGTTTTACAAAAAATGTTCCTATAATAGATGCAATAATGGAGATGCCTCCTAAAAGGAGTGGAAATTCTACCCACTTGCTGTCATAGCCAAATACTGTTGCTGCAAGAAGCATTGCTGCAACGAGTGTTACTATATAAGTCTCATAGAGGTCAGCAGCCATGCCTGCGCAGTCACCAACATTGTCTCCAACCTGGTCAGCAATAACAGCAGGATTTCTTGGGTCATCCTCCGGAATGCCTGCCTCAACTTTGCCAACAAGATCAGCGCCTACATCTGCTGCTTTTGTATATATACCGCCGGCAATACGAGCAAAGACGCTCATTAGCGAACTTCCAAAGCCAAGACCAACAAGGGCATGAAATGCCTTTGTCTTATCCGGCTCTGCCGCCTGTGTGATAACAAAGTAACCTGCAATACTGAGCAGGGCAAGTCCTACAACCATCATTCCTGTAACGGCTCCGCCTTTAAAGGCAACATTTAAAGCGGCATGAATTCCCTGTTTTGCAGCCTCTGTTGTCCTGACATTTGCCCTTACAGAAACCATCATTCCAATATAGCCTGCCAAAGCAGAACCAATCACTCCTATGGCAAATCCAATAGCAGTCCATACCCCTAAAAATACGAGCAAAACTGTAAGGACAATGCCTACTATTGCAACTGTCTTATACTCTCTTTTAAGAAACGCCTCCGCGCCCTCCTTAATGGCATCAGAGATCTCTTTCATGCGATCTGTTCCAGCGTCCTGTTTATTGACCCATGCTGAGGTATATAGCGCATACATTACGCCTGCCAATCCGCATACAATAGAAAATAAAACTATTTCGCTCATTTTCTGCTCTCTCCTCCTTAATTTAGTTTTTAAAGTACTGCTTTATGAAATCCCATGATCTTTTGACCCTGAATTTCTTCACCTCCTTTTTGTCAGCCAGGGTATTTATCAGATATATAATCCTTCAGATAATAAATCTCTGCTTCCAGGCTACTTATCTGAGACCTTACAATATCTCGAATAGACAACATACTAATAACCATCCCGTGTTCTACCACAGGCAGGTGCCTGATATTCCTCTCTATCATAATCGCCATTGCATAATCTATATCATCATCTGGTGTTACTATAAGAATATCCTTGGTCATTACATCTTTCAAGTATATCCTATCACACGCGGCCTCACCTTTCCTAATCCAGCACCTTAAAGCGTCACGTTCTGTAAACAATCCTACAGGTTTGCCTTCATCCATCACCAGCACTGCACCAATATTCCTTTCCACCATTTTATTAACTGCCGAGCTTGCAAGAGCACTGCTATCAACAGCAATCACCTCGAACCCTTTACTCTTTAAAAGATCTCTTACCTTCATTGGTTCCTTCATTGGTTTTGCTTATGCCTCCCTCTCTGACTGCTTGGCAAAGACCATTGCTACTGTCCTGTAAACCATATGCGCCATTTTAAAAAAGGGTGCATATGCAAAAAGAAAGAATACAAAAACAAGATGAAAAAAATATGTAGGATACGCTAAAAATCCTATATCCGCCAGCCTTAAAAACTGGGCACCCATTCCTGTTATTGCAACAACTGCTACGACAGCTATAAAAAGCCAGTCAAAATAGCTCCCAGAGCCAGCTTTTTCAGCATTTTTTATCCTGTTTTTCACAATAAGACCTATGCCTACAAGCAGTGCGACTCCGCTTATATTGCCTATAATTTTAAGAGGGTCATAAAGAGGATATGGCGATTTGTAATTAAAACCATAAATGTAAATGATGGCAAGGGTTGTAGTTATGGCAAGCCCAACAAATGAATAAAATACCAGCAAATGGGATATTTTTCTATCTTTGGTCACATTGCATTTCTGAAATCTTCTGTGAGCAAGTATTTCAAATATAGTCTCTTTAATACCGTTAAATAGGTTTCCCTTAAGTTTTATTCCGCCGCTCATATCCTTCCAGTATTTTCGTATTCCCATAGCAAATGACCCCGCGGCAAATGCTGCTGCCAGCACAAACACAATATCAATATAAATAATCGGCATAAATTCTGAGTAGACTATCTTGCCATCCACCCTCGGCACATCTGAAAGATTTCCTAATGCTGCGATTATCGCCAAAAGAATAATTACTGGTATTGCAAAAAGCACAAGGAAATATTTGGGGTCAGCAACCATATTTGCCAATGCACTAGGCGCTGAATAGTTTTTAATAGCAATTTTCCTTACAGCGCCTATAACCTCTCCGGGCTTTGCCCCCCTCGGACAGTAAGCTGTACAGTCGCTGCACTGATGGCACAGCCATATATCAGGATTGCTTATAAGCTTGTCCTTTATTCCCCATTGTGCATACATCATCTCTTTTCTCGGAAAAGGTTTACTGTCAGGCGTAGCATTGCAAACAACAGTGCATGTAGAGCACTGATAGCACTTTTTCAAAGATTCACCGCCTGATTTGATCACATCGTTTATAAAGTTCAAATCCGGTTTAACTACCTGTACCTGTTCTGCCATTTATTTACCTCCTGTTTATCTCTTTAGCTCACAGCCCAAATCCAGATATAGAAATTCTAAAACTGTTCCCTCTCCCGTGACCTGTCTTGCGTGCCAACGGCACAGGCAGGCGGGGGGCGGAT
>DBNT01000079.1 GCA_002299835.1 Nitrospiraceae bacterium UBA665
GAGAGTCTCTCCCGTCAAGGGGGAGGGAATCAAGAGAGTCTCTCCTGTCAAGGGAGAGGGAACAGTTTTAGAATTTCTAAATCGGGATTTGGGTAGCCCCTTCCCTTGACACTATTTAATTAATCTTATTATCATAAAATGTTCAAGACTCCGGGGGTTCTAATATGGCAGGTCATTCCAAATGGGCTCAAATCAAACACAAAAAGACAGCTACAGATGCTAAAAAAGGGAAGATTTTTACAAAAATTGTCAAAGAAATCACTGTTGCTGCAAGACTTGGGGGCGGGGATCCCGAGGGCAATCCGAGACTCAGAACAGCTATAGAGAATGCAAAAGAGGTTAATATGCCTTTTGACAACATAAAGAAGGCAATAATGAAAGGCACCGGAGAACTTCCCGGAACTGCATATGAAGAAATAACTTATGAAGGATACGGGCCAGGCGGTGTCGCCATTTTGATTGAGGTGATGACTGACAATAAGAACCGAACTGCTTCCGAGATAAGACATATATTGTCAAAAAATAATGGCAGCACAGGAGAGGCAGGATGTGTTTCATGGATGTTTGATAAAAAAGGCTATATTCTTGTAGAAAAAACAAGTGTAGATGAAAACACATTAATGTCAATAGTTCTTGATGCAGGCGCAGAGGATATGAAAAATGATCCTGACGAGGACAACTATGAAGTCATAACATTGCCTGAAAACCTTAATGCAGTTAAAGAAACAATAGAAAAACAGAACATACCCGTATCACTTGCTGAAATAACTATGATCCCCAAAAGTTATGTGCCTCTGGATGGGAGCGCTTCCATCCAGATGATTAAACTGATAGAAGCACTCCAAGACAATGACGATGTCCAGAATGTTTACGCAAATTTCGTTATGCCTGAGGAGGCAATGATATCGAGATGAAAAATTCCAAAATCCCCCCTTACCCCCCTTTTGCAAAGGGGGGTAAGGGGGGATTTTAGCCTGAAGCAACATGAGAAATAAATTGAAAGCCCTGCAACCTCTTATGGTAGTTATTCTTGCTGCCGGACTCGGCACCAGAATGAAATCCTCGATCCCGAAGGTCCTCCATAAAATATATGGAAAACCTATGGTCAAGTATGTTATTGATGCTGTAAGGCAGTTACTGCCTGAAAACATTATAGTCGTGATAGGCCATTCTGATAATAAATCCAGCAATGAAATACAGAATGCGATCAAAGAATGTAGCGTAACCTTTGCAATTCAGAAAGAGCCAAAGGGCACTGCTGATGCGCTTAAGTCTGCTGTAAAACACTTAAAGGGATTTAACGGCACAATTTTAGTGTTAAGCGGCGACACACCTCTCATAGCCATTGAGTCTTTGCGGAAATTTTTAAGACTCCATAAACAGCAGAGAGAAGACCTGTCGGTAATGTCTTTTATGGTAGATGATATACATTCTTACGGCAGGATTATAAGAGAAAACGGAAAACCTGTAGCAATAATTGAGAATAAAGACGCTCAGGAAAGTCAAAAGAATATAAAAGAAGTAAACAGCGGGATATATGCAATAAAATCCGGGCTTTTAAGCTTATTAAAAGATATCAAAATTAATGAAAAAAAAGGTGAGTATTATCTTACGGATATTTTAGACATAGCTGTAAAAAAAGGATTCCGTGCCGGTGTCCATGCATTAGGCAATGAAACCGAACTAACCGGAATAAATACACGACATGAGCTTTATAAGGCAGTGCACTATTTAAGGGACAAAATACTTAACAAGTTTTTTAATGAGGGTGTTTCATTTATTGACAGCAAATCAACCTTTATTCATCCTGATGTAAAAATCGGCATGGACACGGTTATTTATCCAAATGTTTACATCGAGGGCAATACCACAATCGGAAACAACTGCATAATACTTCCTGGGGCGCGTATAACAGACAGCATGATCGGAAATAATGTAGTCATAAAAGATTATACTGTTATTGAATCATCAACAATAAGCGATAAGGCTGCAGTTGGGCCTTTTGCTCATGTCAGACTGGGTTCTTTAATCGGGCGCTCTGTTAAAATAGGAAACTTTGTGGAGATAAAAAAATCTACAATAGGCGAGGGAACAAAGGCTTCGCACCTTAGCTACCTCGGTGATGCAGAGATAGGCAAAAATGTGAACATCGGAGCCGGAACTATTACTTGCAACTACGATGGAAAGAAGAAACATAAGACAACAATAGAAGATGATGTGTTTGTTGGAAGCAACACACAGTTAATAGCGCCTGTAAGGGTTGGAAAAGGCGCTTATATCGGGGCGGGCTCTACAATAACTAAAGATGTGCCTCCGCAGTCACTCGCCATAAGCAGAACAAAACAGAAAAATATAGAAAAATGGGCGGTTAAAAAATAGAAGACAAAAGACAGAAAAAAAAGATAAACCGGAGGTTTTAAGATGTGCGGGATAATAGGATATATAGGAGATAAAAATGCAATATCCATTGTTATGGACGGCCTTCAGCGTCTTGAATACAGGGGCTATGACTCAGCAGGTATTGCTTATTTTGCAGATGGCAAAATAGAAGTTAAAAGGTGTAAGGGAAAGATCTGCGATCTTCAAAATATAATCTCAGGTCTCAATAGAGCAAGTAATCTTGCCATTGGCCATACGAGATGGGCAACTCATGGAAGACCATCTGATGACAACGCCCATCCCCACAGGTCAGACGGGATTGTTATTGTCCACAACGGAATAATAGAAAACTATGTAGAGCTTAAACGAATGCTTCAAGCAGAAGGCTTCACATTCACATCTGAAACAGATACAGAGGTGCTTTGCCATCTCATAAGCAAACATTTAAACAAACATTCAGGCACACTTCCTCTTGAAGAAACAGTAAGGGCAGCACTGAAAGAAATTAAAGGCGCCTATGCATTTGCTGTTATTAATGAAAAAGAACCTGACAAAATAATTGCTGTAAGAAAGGAAAGCCCGCTTGTGATAGGACTCGGACAGGGGGAATGCTTTCTTGCATCTGATGTGCCTGCCTTTTTGAGTTATTCCAAAGAGGTAATATTCCTTGAAAACAATGAAATGGCTATAATGCGGAGAGACGGAATAGCCATCACAGATTTCAATGGAATGCCTTTAAATAAAAGCGTTACTACAATCTCATGGAGCCCTTCTATGGCTGAAAAAGGCGGCTTCCGCCATTTTATGCTTAAGGAAATTTATGAGCAGCCCCGTGCAATAGCAGACACTATCAGGGGAAGGGTTTTGCCGGAAAAAGGAGATGTGGCAATAGAGGAATTCGGCCTGACATATAAAGAGATAGCTGTAGTGGACAGAATATTCATTGTTGCTTGCGGAACATCCTATCATGCCGGCATTGTGGGTAAATATATGATAGAAGAACTATCAAGAATACCCGTAGAGGTGGATGTAGCCTCAGAATTTAGATATAGAAATCCGGTAATAACTGGCAGCACTCTCTTTATAGCAATAACCCAGTCTGGAGAAACAGCAGACACACTCGCAGCTATCAGGGAGGCAAAAAATCTCGGCGCAAAGGTTTTAAGCATATGCAATGTAATCGGAAGCACAGCATCAAGAGAATCTGATTTTGTTTTTTATACTCACTCTGGCCCTGAAATAGGAGTGGCATCCACAAAGGCATTCACCACACAGATTGCAGCCTTGTATATTCTATCAATAGCGCTGGGCAAAGCTAAAGGCAAGCTGCAAAATAATGATATAACAGGCCAGCTTATAGAAGACCTTCTCCATCTGCCTGCCAAAGTAGAGCAGGCTATTGAACTTGACACTCAAATAAATAGCATAGCAAAAGACCTATTTAAGGCAAGGGACTTCCTTTATCTGGGCAGGGGAATAAATTATCCAATAGCCCTTGAGGGCGCTTTAAAATTAAAGGAAATATCTTATATACATGCCGAGGGCTATCCTGCAGGAGAAATGAAACACGGCCCTATAGCCCTCATTGATGAAGATGTTCCAGTTGTTGCGCTCGTCCCTTCCGGAAAACTGCATGAGAAAGTCTTATCTAATATGGAGGAAGTAAAAAGCAGGGGAGGCAGCATAATAGCCATTGCAACAAAAAATGATGAAAACCTGCGCAGGCTCTCAAGACATTGCATATTAATTAACGAAAGCAATCCTTATTTAAATACAATACTGCTAACTATTCCCCTTCAACTTTTAGCGTATCATATTGCAGTATTAAGGGGGTGCGATGTGGATCAGCCGCGTAATCTTGCCAAAAGCGTTACGGTAGAATAAAAAATACCTAATAGATAGCTTATAAACTGTTATTTATGTTATAGTAAAAAAGGTGGAAATGGCACGAGACCTTGTATTAGAAGAACTTAATCAGCAGCAAAGAAATGCTATCATGCATTCGCAAGGTCCTCTCCTTGTGCTTGCAGGCGCAGGCAGCGGCAAGACAAGGGTAATAACCCATAAATTTGCATATCTTGTAAAGAAAAAGAAACTCAAGCCTTCCTGCATATTTACTGTTACATTTACTAACAAAGCCGCCAATGAAATGAAAGGGAGAATATCCCGTTTTTTAGAAAGCGACATGAGAAATTCATGGATAGGAACATTCCATTCCCAGTGCAATAAAATACTCAGAAAAGAAATAAAGGCATTGGGATACAGTCCAGACTTTTCGATTTACGATGAAGACGACCAGTGCAATCTCATACGTCATATCCTTAAAGAATTAAAGATATACGAAGCCCTTTACAAGGGAGTCTCGGGAAGGATAAGCATTCTCAAATCATCTTTGATTTCTCCTGAAGAGTTTCTCTCACGCGGAGACGGATTTAGCTTCGATGAAAAACTTGGAAGGGTATACCTCAAATATCAGGATGAATTAAAAAGATGCAATGCCCTTGATTTCGATGACATGATAATGCTTACAGTAAAATTATTTGAAGAAAATCCCAAGATACTTCAAAAATACCATCATATATTTCCCTACATACTTGTTGATGAATTTCAGGATACAAACCACTCTCAATACAAGCTGCTCCAATTGCTATCATCATCCTCCCACCACAATATCTGCGCTGTGGGCGATGACGACCAGAGCATATATAAATTCAGGGGCGCTGATGTAAGCAATATACTAAATTTCGAAAAAGACTTTCCGGATGCAAAAATCATAAAGTTAGAGCAAAATTACAGATCTACACAAAATATCCTTGATGTTTCCGGGGCAGTAATATCAAAAAACCTTCATAGAAAAGGCAAAACCCTGTGGACAGAAAAAGGCTGCGGCGAAAAAGTCTTTTACTGCCAGCTTAATTCTGAAGAAGAAGAAGCAAAATATATTGCGCGCAATATAAAAGACCTCTATCTGAAAGGCTCATATGAATACGGAAATTTTGCAATACTTTACAGGGTAAACTTACAGGGAAGGGCTATAGAGGATGCCTTAAGAGAAGAAGGCATTCCGTATCAGGTTGTAAGCGGAATTAGTTTTTACCAGAGACGTGAGATAAAAGACATAATCTCCTATATGAGGCTTGCGATTAACCACGATGACAATGTAAGCTTGAGAAGAATAATAAACCGTCCATCAAGGGGAATAGGAACATCTACCCTGTCAAAAATAGAGCAAGAGGCAAAGAAAAACTTATTAAGCCTCTTTGCTGCAATAAGACTTATTATGCAATCCGCCAATATAGCAGCGCCACTTAAAGAAAAGCTGGGCGGATTTGTCAAAATCATAGAAGATATTTCCTCTGCATCATACAAGACCGCTTCAGACATGTTAAAGGGCATCGCAGAAAAGTCAGGCTACATAGAGAATATTGAGGAAGAAAGGCTGCAAAATATAATGGAGCTTGCATCATCGGCTGAAGGCGTGTCGGTTAAAGAGTTTGCCGACAGGGCAGCCCTTGCATCTGCATCTGACAATCTTCAGCAGGGCAAGGCTGTCTCTCTTATGACACTGCACGGCGCGAAAGGCCTTGAATTCCCCGTGGTCTTCATAGCCGGGCTTGAAGAAGGGGTGCTGCCTTACTTTAAGGCTATTGATGATGTCTTAGAGATGCAAGAGGAAAGAAGGCTTTTCTATGTAGGAATGACAAGGGCAAAAGATATATTATGTCTTACAGGAGTGAAAAAAAGGAGGCTGTACTCAAAGATTCAGGAACAGGAGCCATCGAGATTTCTTGCCGATATTCCAAAGGACTGCTGCCACTGGATAGAAAAAGTTCAGCAAAGAGCGGAACTCCCGGCATCAGAGCCTGTAAAGGTATCCAAACCAAAACTGCAAGCACTCTATACTATAGGAAGCAGAGTAAAGCATCCGTCATGGGGTATCGGGGTCGTGAGAGATTGCTCTGGCAATGGCAATGATGCAAAAATAACAGTAAATTTTCCGGGCATAGGATTGAAACGGCTCGCTGCAAAATACGCAAATTTAGATAGGTTATAGGTAATAGGAAGATAATAATGAGAATAACAAATAAAGAGGTTAAACATATTGCTAAACTTTCAAGGCTCTATTTATCTGATGAAGAAATAATAACATTTACAGAACAATTAAGCTCAATAATAGAGTATGTAGAACAGTTAAACAGCCTTGATACCGGTAATATTGAGCCTACATCACATGTAATACCGCTAAAAAATGTTATGAGGGATGACTTTCTATCAGGCTCTCTTGACAGGGAGAGCGTTCTGCAAAACGCTCCAGATGTTACAGATAAGTTTTATAGAGTGCCCAAAATAATAGAATAACATTAGGTGAAAAATATGGCTCTTTCTCAGATTGAGTGAGTAAATAGTATTCCCTCCCCCTTGACGGGAGGTAAATAGTATTCCCTCCCCCTTGACGGGAGGTAAATAGTATTCCCTCCCCCTTGACGGGGGAGCGTGCTATATTATAGTGAGGACGAGGGAGCTTAAAAAAGGCTAAGAATTAAATGGGACGG
>DBNT01000080.1 GCA_002299835.1 Nitrospiraceae bacterium UBA665
CCTCCCACTGTCAAGGGGGAGGGAATGCTATTCCCGGTAACACTCCCAGAGAGTGTTACCCTTTACCCACTCAATACAAGAAAGAGCCTTAAAGAATTACCTGTTCACCTGCATTACGCACCGTATTGGTGCGTAATGCAGGTGAACAGGTAAGATGAGTCTAAAAAAATATCGTAACAAAAATTTAATCCCTCCTTAATACTCATGTAACCGAATGTGTATATCATGTTAATAAGATGTTGGCAAGCATGTTGGTAAATGGTTAATAGGTAAATGTTACTGTGTGATTTCCATATCCACACAAAATACTCCGACGGTTCTGTGGAGCTAAGGAAGACAATTGACATATTCGGACAGGCAGGATTCGATGCAATCGCCATAACAGATCATGTAGTCAACGGTGATAACTCCATCGGCAAACTCGCCCACCGATTAAAATTATCCGTTACAGCAAAAAATTTTGACGAATATATGTCCAATGTCCAATACGAGGCAGAAAGGGCATGGAATAAGTATGAAATGCTTGTAATACCTGGAGTGGAAATCACCAAAAACTATATTGCTCCTGAAAAATCAGCCCATATCCTTATCATTGACATAAAAGATTTCATCCCTGCCTGTGCTGAATACGAAAAGATCTTTCTTGAAGCAAAAAAGCAGAATGCCCTTATAGTTGCATGTCATCCGCACAACATGTCGGATGTAAGCATGGACACACTATTTTTATGGAATAACAGGGAAAAATATGCAAGATACATAGACGCATGGGAAATAGCTAACAGAGATGATGTCTTCAATATAGTAAGCCTTAAAAAATATCCGTATATTGCAAACAGCGATTTTCACAAGGCAAGGCATCTGTATTCATGGAAGACATTGCTTAACTGCGAAAAAAACATTGACTCAATTAAAAAATGTATAAGGTACAATAAAGGAGTGGCAATAACACTGTTCAGAAATTAGGCGAGAGGCTATAGGATACAAATACATGATATACTTTAACTAATACAAACGCATTAACAAAGGAGGGACGATGGAAATATTTTATGTCTTTGCAGGCATAACAATCCTCGGACTCATAGCTTATGGACTACAGATATGGGCAGTGCGGGCAACACTAAAAGAACAGGTTATAGGTAATAGGTTATGGGTAATAGGTAAAAAAAATTATTGCCTATCACCTATCACCTATCGCCCATCGCCTGTTTTTCCCATCTCCATCCTCAAGCCTCTCAAGGGTCTCGATGACAATTTATTTGACAACCTTGCAAGCTTCTGCACGCAGGATTATCCAGAATACGAAATTATATTTTCACTTCAAGACTACAATGACCCTGCATATAAGGTGGCAAGAAAAATAAAAGACAAATATCCTGAAAAAAATATTTCAATTATAGTCAAAAAGTGCGAAGATGGACTTAATCCAAAGGTTAACAACCTCATTCCTGCATATAAGGCATCCCAGTATGATTATGTGCTTATCAGTGACAGCAATGTAATGGCAGATAAAGATTACCTGAAAGAGATAGTTAAGCACATGAAAGACCCTAATGTCGGCATTGTGAGCAATGTTATAAAAGGTGTTGGAGGCAGCACCATCAGCTCAATATTTGAAAACCTCCATCTTAATTCCTTTGTTATAGGAGGCGTATGCTTTCTCAATAAATTTTTAAAAATGCCATGCGTAATCGGCAAATCAATGCTCTTAAAAAAAAGTGACCTTGAAGCCATAGGTGGGTTTACGGCAGTAAAAGATGTCTTGGCAGAGGATTATGTCATAGGAGAAAGAATTCATAAAATGGGAAAAAAAGTTGTGCTGTCAAACCACGCAATAAGCAATGTCAATGAATACTGGGGAGTCAGTAAATTTTTGAACAGGCATACAAGGTGGGGAAAGCTTAGGTGGAGGATTGGAGGAATCAAATATATCTCGGAACTCATCGGGAATCCTGTATTAATATCTTTAATTCCAATACTGCTATGGGAGATTTCAAGGACAACCGTTTCCTTTGCTTTGTTTGTATTCATAAGTAAAATTATAGGAGATTTATATCTTGGAAAGATAACTCATTCCAACTCAAATCCCATGGTTTATCTTTTATCTCCGGTTAAAGACATAATCATAGGCCTTATCTGGTTTGTGCCAATATTAAGCAGCACCGTTGTGTGGAGAGGCAACAGATATATAATCGGCAAAGATTCAATGCTCTCACCTTACCCCGAAACGCGGGGTCCCCAGAAAGTCGCAAGACTTTTTGGGGTAGTAGTAGGCATGTGGTCATGGAGATATAGAATTGTTAATGCAATAAAGACAAGGATTGCATAATAAGACAATGAGGATAGGCATTTTAGGAGATATTCACGGAAATATAGAAGCGCTGAAGGCTGCATATGATGCGGCTATATCCAGCAATGTGGAGAATATTTATCATTTAGGTGACCTCGGCGGATATGCGCCATTTGTAAATGAGATTGCGGACTTCATCATAGAGCATAAAATTGAAGGAGTTCAGGGCAATTATGACGATGCTGTGGCAAATGACAAAGATCACTGCGGATGTAAATACGAAGACATTATTCAGGCAGAAATGGCAACACTATCCTTTGAGTGGACAAAAGAACATGCGAATGAGAAGAGCAAGGACCATATGAAAGGACTTCCCTTTGAAATAGCGTTTTTAGTGAATGACAAAAAAATGAAGATATTCCATGCCACGCCTCTAAAAAATAATCTTTACTGGCATAATGACAGGGATGAAGACTTTTTTCTCCACATGGCAAGAAAAGCAGATGCAGACATAATGATTTACGGGCATACCCATATACCTTACAGAAAGAATATTGGCAGTAAGGTATTCATCAATGCAGGTAGCGTTGGAAAACCGAAGGATGGAGATACAAGAACATGCGTCTGCATTGTTGATATAACGCCAGATAATGTGAATGCAGAGTTTTTAAGAATACCTTATGATGTTGAAAAAGTAGCCTCTGCTATCATAGAAAGCGGCCTGCCCTCATATTTTGCCGAAAAGCTGCGAATGGGAAAGTAGCCTGAGAACTTTCGTAATCTAAAATTGAAGACTCCATGCAGCAAGCAGCAGGGTATCATAAAATTGAGCATTTGTCTTTTGGTCATTCCCGCTTATCGGGAATTCTTCTTATTCCCCCTTAATTATCTATAATCTCAAAGTGAAGTGATTTTTTCATTTAGATTTAACAGTTCGGTCATATTGGTGTAACAATGAAGTGGTATCCTTATTTTATGAATACAGAAAAATTTGAGAATCTTATATTTGAACAATCAAATGATACAGCGATTCTAACCTTTAAGGGCGACCTGACCACAGAGGATTGTGATAGACTCAGATATGCCTTGATGAGTTCAATAGAAAACTCAGACCGTGTGGTGGTCAATTTTGAAAAGGCAATAAATATTGATTCAATATGCCTTCAGATTTTATGTATGGCAAGGAGAATTTCAAGGAGATTAAAGAAGTTTATGATTCTGAACGGTAAATTCACAGCAGTCATCAGACAGAGGCTTGAGTCCAACAGTTGCAACTGTTTTTTGGATTGTGCATTTTTAAATAACAAAAGCTGCATTTTATCTGAAGTGTCCAAGGAGCATGGCTTACAAACTGTTTCTAAAATTTAACCTCCATTTCATTACCATGTAACATTCCTTTGTTAAGCTATGATAGAAGGCTGATAAAAAGAAAAACCATTCAAACTTCACACTTTCAACTTTTAAGAGGAGGTGTTTTATATGATAAAAAAGATAGCGTTTGTTGCGCATGACAATCTGAAGAATGATCTTGTTGAATGGGCAAAATTTAATAAAGATGTCCTTAAACATCATGAACTCTATGCTACGGGAACTACAGGCTCAATCTTATCCATGTCGGTTGGTCTTTTTGTGCATTGCTTTAAAAGCGGACCTCTCGGAGGCGATCAACAAATAGGGGCAAAGATCGCGGAGGGCGATTTGGATATCCTGATATTTTTTTGGGACCCCTTGGAACCCCAACCCCATGATGTTGATATAAAGGCCCTTCTCAGAATTGCAGTGGTCTACAATGTACCAACTGCCTGTAACAGGGCTACCGCAGATTTTATCATCTCTTCCCCGCTGATGCAGTGCGATTATGAACGGATAGTTTTCGATTTTAAAAAGTCAAAGCCGTTAAAAGCAGGTTTTCATGAAAATTTATAAGTCCATTTTAAGAGGAGGTGAAATTATGTGTCCTAAGTTTAACAACGGCATATGTGATATTGCCGGCATAGAGCCAGGGTATGTTGGAGTATGCATATGGGACTCCTGTTATAAAAATGCCTGTGAAAGCTGCAAGCTTTACATAGCGGAGTGCCTCATAAATTATGAAAGCTTATTAAAGGCAGCATGAGAAGTTAGAATGGAGGAAACCAATGAAGGCAATTATTGAGGAAAATGACGGTCTGCACATCATTCGTATTTACGAAAATAGGGGATATCTGTGTGATGTATTTGTGGTTGAGGAGATTGAGTTAAAAGAAGATAGTGAATGTGAAATTTTGAAGGAGCAAAACAAAAGACAAATTGTGGAGGCATAAAAATGATACCCTCGCAAGACAATATTCTTTATGTTGGAAAACTTATTACATCCACAGACTGTGTGCCTCCATCCACTGCTGTCAGATATGTGACCGATAAGTTTTTTAACTCCGCACAGATGGATGCAGTAGCGCTGGTAGAGGGCAAAGAGCCTGTGGGGCTTGTCACAAGGCCCAAATTTCTTTTTACATTGTTCAGAAGATATGGATTTGAGTTATATGAAAGAAAACCCATTATAACAATAGCCGATATAGAACCACTTATGATTTATGAGGGAGAAATGCTTGATGCCGCCATAAATAAGGCACTGGATAGACCTGCCCGGGATATTTATGATGAGGTCATTGTTGTTGATGACAATTGGCACTATAAAGGACTCCTCTCTGTAAAACAGATGATAATACAGCAGAGCAATGCCCTCGCAAACAGCATTGTTCAGAAGAAGATGGCAAGCGAGAGGGCAAAGGAGCTTGAGAAGATAAATAAGATAAAATCCCAGTTTATTGCGCATGTCACCCACGAACTCAGGTCGCCTGTGAATGCCATAATCGGACTATCTGAACTCATGAGAATATCATGCGAGAAGGGTTATGTTGACCAACTAAAAGATCGTCTATCACTGCTGATGTCCAGCGCAACAAATCTCAGGGCAATCATAACCAATATCCTTGATCTCTCAAAGATCGAGGTAGGAAAGATGGAAGTCATTTATGAGCGATTTGACATAGCAGCAATGCTTCATGAAGTTGCGGAAACTACGCGGGTACTCATCGGAGGCAAACCTGTTGGTGTAGAGGTAACTGCTCAAGACAGTCCTATATTTATCGTTTCCGACCCCGTCAAGGTTAGACAAATACTAATCAATCTTACAAGTAATGCAGCGAAATTTACAGACAGGGGAAAGATTATTCTGACACTAAGCACTGGAAACAGCGGGATTAAGATAACGGTCAGCGACACAGGGATAGGGATAAAGGAAGACGACCTGAATAAACTTTTTAAAGCATTCACTCAACTGGAGGATGCAAAGACCAAAAGATATGAAGGCACAGGGCTTGGACTGACTATCACTAAAAACCTGCTGGACTTGTTAGGAGGTAAAATTTCTGTTTCAAGCAAATTTGGCGAGGGAACGACATTTGAGGTCTATCTGCCAAATCGCAAGGGGGATAATAGCGGACATACTTTGTCTTCAAACATAACAAAGTTTATGAATAATAGGCTAAAGGGCGAATGCACTCAAGGAGGAATTTATGGAAAGGATTAAAAAGAAGATTCTGGTTATTGATGACGATGAAAGGCATCTCATTTCAGCAAAAGAGCTATTGGAGGATGCGGGATACGAGGTTATTACGCACTACAACTGGTTTGGCTCCACAAATGCCATTAAAAATTTTAAGCCAGACCTTGTATTGCTTGATATTAATATGCCTGCCCTTCCAGGCGATGAGCTTTCTGTAATACTTCGCTCAAACAGCAAGATTAAAGATGTGCCCATTGTCTTTTATTCATCCAATGATGAGGATAGCCTGAGAAAAGCCGCATCCGAATATGGAGTAAGAGGATATATATGCAAAGGAGATGTCTGTAACCTGCGGAGGAAGATTGCTTTTTACCTGAGTCAGAATCAATATGAACAATTTCAGACAAATTTAACCTCAGCTTAATACTCGTGTAACATCGCTTTGTTATTCTTATTAAGAAAAAGTGGAGGTGACTATGAGTTTAATGACAGACAATGCAATAGCCTTTGAGATTATGTGCCCGCACTGCAATACCGAGACAGAGATATGCGATGCCTCATGCTCGGCTTTAGAGATCGACGATATGATGAAAATGAAATACTGTGCAAACGAAGACTATGACGACTGTCCAATATTTTTAGTAAAAAAATTACAAAGGAGGAGGTGATACCGATGTGTCCAGAATTCAAAAAAGGCATTTGCGAAATCGCAGGCATCGAGCCGGATGAAATAAAGTGTACAAGTGAGGACTGCTGTCTTAGCAATGATTGGGAAAAGTGCAAGGTCTATGTTTCACAGTTTTTCTTTGATCCCGAAAAGGAGTTTGCAATTGCAGCCTGACTTCACAACGCCCCCCCAACTCAAAGGCCATGGAGCCAATCCCATGTCCTTTTTTTTATCATAAATTTAACGCAACTTTTACATATCTGTAACAATTGTGTAACAAAGTTATTGCTATTATCATTATTAATTTATCTTGGAGGAGGGAAATGAAATTACAAGAAATCAAAGTCATTGCTAAAAGCAAAGGCGTAAAAAACATCAATTTCAAAAAAACTGATCTCATCAGGGCTATCCAGAAAACAGAAGGAAATTCAGATTGTTTTGGCAACACAAAGGCAAATGAATGCGGCCAGAAAAAATGCCTCTGGAGAGAAGATTGTCTGATGACATCATAAATAGGGGGGATCATGTTCAGGGCTATTATATTTAAATGTCCGTATTTAAAAGGTAGCAATAACGGTGCAAGGTGTGATGCAGCATTATACATTGCTGCAAACGATCTCATAAAACACATGGAAGATGTCAATATAAAGCTATGTATCAATAAAAAAAGACGCTTTGAGGCATGTTATATCTATTGCGATAAATTAAGAAGGGCAGCCATTGGCAGGCTGCCTGTAGAGATTCCATTATATGAGAATCGCCCCCATGCCTTTGGCAGTTTATGACCTGTCTGCCTTCTGCACAGGCAGGGATGTAACAAAAATTTAACAGTGTCTTAATAAATATGTAACCATTGTCTTTATATAATTAAGCATGACTACATTGCAAATACAAATGAAAACTACGGCAAGCTGCCCCATCTGTAATTCGGAAGCCATTTACAAATATGGAAGGACAAAGACCGGAAAGCAAAGATTTCAGTGCCTCATGTGCGGAAGGCAGTTCAGCCACGGTGCAAAAAAACAGGAAATTCAGGGCAAACCCATCTGCCCTGAATGCGGCAATCCCATGCATCTGTATAAAATCGAAGGAGAAATTATAAGGTTTAGGTGTTCAGATTATCCGGTGTGCAAGACATTCAAGAAGTTTAAAATAAAGGAGGAGGATTAATTATGAGCTATTACATGCATAATGTGCCTGGCAGATTGAGGATTAAAAGTCCTGTTATTAAAAACAACAAAACTGTAGCAGATGAATTAAAGAAAGGACTCAGCACGCTCTATGGGATCGGCACTGTTGACATAAACCTTATCACCGGCAGCCTCCTCGTAAACTATAATTCTAAGATGGTTAAACACATGGATATCGTGGACATCCTACAAAGAAAGGGTTACTTCGATGCATCAAAGGCTCTAACGAATGATGAATATATACATAAGGCTGCATCTAAGGCAGGAAATGTAATCGGAAAATCTATTTTCAGCACATTTACAGGAATGGCATTGGAAAGAACGCCACTGTCATTTCTGGCTATCTTGATATAAGCCTGTATTATTTCACACCCCCCCTCATTTAAAAGCCCATGAAAATGGGCTTTCTTTTTTGCTATCCTGTCTCTGCCTTCACCCCGTTTTATCATCTTACGAGTCTAAAGATTAAGACAGCCGTATATGAACCCAAAACAGGGGCAATTAAATAAATCCACAGGGTTTCAAGATTTCCAGATACTAAAGCCGGTGCAATGGAGCGGGCAGGATTCATCGAGGCGCCGCTGATAGGTCCGCCAAACAACGCCCCCAGCGCCACGGTTGAGCCGACAGCAATGCCTGCCATAATTCCTGTCTCCTTTGCATCTGCAGAGACATTGAGTATTACGAACATAAGCATAAAGGTGAGGACAAACTCCATGAAAAAAGACTGAAACGTTGCCCCTGAAGGCATGGTGGCGCCCAGGGTTTGATGCTCTACAAATAACACCCTGAGGAAAACACTTGCCAGCAATGCCCCGGCACACTGGCTCATGATATAAGGCATAACATCCCTTCCCGATAACCTGCGCGCAGCCCAGAATCCAATGGTAACCGCAGGGTTTATGTGCGCACCAGAAATATCGCCTATGGCATAGATCATTGCCGTGACAATCAGGCCGAAGGTCAGCGCTATTCCAACATGAGTAATTGCACCGCCGCTGGCATCGTTTATAACAATGGCGCCTGTCCCTGAAAAGACGAGACAAAAGGTTCCAATGAATTCAGATGTGTATTTTTTCATTCCTTTTGGCGTGCCTCCTCACATTCAGCAAATACTCAACTCTCCTGCTGACAAGTATGGGCAGAAAGTCCTTAACTTTAGCCCCTTTCTTAAACCGCCTCAATACTATCGCATAGACTCTTTCCACATTCTCATGAGAAGCCCCGATGCGCAGGGCAAGCATCTGGACTGCATTCATATGCAGTTTTCTCTCGCTTTCGTTATCATGCAGATGATTAGCCTTAATATTTTCCTTCAGTGTTTCAGTCACAGCCATCTCAGGGTTCCCCTTTTCTGTCATTCTGTTCTCTGACTTCTGTCTTCTGGCTCATTTACATTGCCCCTTGTTTCAGTATCTCAGCCTTATCTGTCAATTCCCAAGGAAGCCCGATATCCATCCTTCCTACATGTCCGTATGCTGCAAGCTTTCTGTAAAATCCGCCTTTAATAATAGATGGGAGATATCTCAGGTTAAACTGTTTTATTATTCCTGCAAGTCTGAAGTCGAAATATTTCTCTATCCTTGCGTCAATCTCCTCGTCAGAAATCCTGCCTGTGCCGAATGTCTCTATCTGAATGCTCACCGGTTTAGAAAAACCTATGGAATAGCTGAGTTGAACCTCGCATTCATCGGCAAGCCCTGCTGCAACCACATTCTTTGCTGCATAGCGGGCTGCGTAGGCGCCTATTCTGTCAATTCTCAAAGGGTCTTTACCGCTTAGCGCCGAACCGCTGTGTCTTGCATATCCTCCGTAGGTGTCAACGTCATTTTTCCTGCCTGTCAGACCGGAGTGTACGGATGGTCCGCCCGTGATAACTGGACCATCTGGATTTATGAATATCTTCGTTCTGCTGTCTGGCATGATCTCTTCGTCATGAAATGCCGGTTCGATTACATGTTCCAGCATGTCATTGTGAAGCCTCTTTAAATCAGGGCCTCCATTAACTGTGGTTTTATCCTGACTTGCAATTATGGTTATGGAGTGAATGCGATATGGCCTGCCATTTTTATATTCCACGCCTACCTGTGTCTTTCCGTCAGGCTCAAGATAAGGGAGTATATGCTGAAATCTGACGGATGTAAGACGTCTTGCCAGCTTGTGAGCAAGCCACAACGGCAAAGGCATATATGAGGCGGTTTGATTGCACGCAAACCCGAATATCGTTGCCTGATCACGGACAGGTATCCTGTCTATCTCATCTTCAGAGAGGTTTCTCTCATCAATAAAATATTCTCTTTCCCGCCTCGATTCTTTAAGTCCTGTGAGAATACTGCATGTCTTTGCGTTGAAAGTGTTCCCTGTGTATCCAATATGGCTGATTATCTGTCTTGCTATATTCGGAAAATCCACTGTAGCTCCAGATTCAAACCTCGCTGCTATAAAAACAATGTTTGTAAAAACTGCACACTCTGCCCTTATCCTAGAATATGGATCCTGCTGGAGAAAATGATCAACAATTGCATCGCTTATCTGATCGCAGAGCTTGTCTGGATGCCCCTCTGTCACAGACTCGGATGTAAACATAAAGTCCTTTTTCATTTTTTCACCTCATCTCTTAAAGCAGTAACGAGTAACGAGTAACGAGTAACAAGTAACAAGTAACAAGTAACGAGAAGTCTAAAAGTTCAAAGTCTTCAGTTTTTAACTGGTTACTTGTTACTTGTTACTGTCTTTTCGTTGCTTCATTTATAAGTAGCGGCACTGCCGCACTTCCTCCGATAACGATGCCATCAATTATACCTATCGGTGTTATCCCTAAAAGTCCCCTCAATCCCGGTAGAGCCATGGCAATGACCTGTAAAGCAAAGGAGCCTCCAATGGCGAGATTTAAATATTTATTAGCCGGTAATTTTTCCTTATCAAAGATAGAATGCGTTTCTGAACGGCAGCTTATGGCATGAAGAAGCTGCCCCGTTGTCAGACTTAAAAACGCCATTGTGCCTGCCCTTTGTCCCATTCCGTATCTTGCAATGCCGTAACCATAGGCGCCGAGGGCGCCTGCTGACAATACAGCCGACTCAAAGGATATTCTCTTAAAGTCAGATGTCTTTATAATGGGATCATCCGGATTCCTCGGTGGACGGCTTAAAACATCCGGCTCGGGAGGCTCAAGGGCAAGGGCAAGACCCGGGGCTATATCGGAGACGAGATTAATCCAGAGCAGCTGCATTGCGATTAGCGGCTGACCAAGACCACCCGCAATGGCAGTAAACATGAGCATTATCTCGCTCATGTTTGTGGAAAGAAGGAAATGGACGGATTTTCTTATATTGTTGTATATGGTTCTTCCGTGGCTTACAGCTATGATCATGGTTTCGAGGTTGTCGTCCTCAAGCACCACATCTGCAACCTCACGGGCAACATCTGTTCCCGTGTGTCCCATTGCTATACCAATATCAGCAGCCTTAATCGCTGGACCGTCATTGATGCCATCGCCTGTCATAGCAACGACCCTTCCTGCACTTTGCAGTGCCTGAACTATCTGGAGTTTATGTGCAGGGCTTACTCTCGAAAATACATGCACCCTCTTGCACATCGCCTTCATTACATCAGGCTCTATATCTGTCAGATGTGTTGAATCCAGTATCTCCAGTTGTTCTCCCTTGCTCAGATTTAGTTGTTTACCGATTGCATATGCGGTAGGGCTTTGGTCTCCTGTTATCATAACAGTGTCTATGCCTGCCTTATGAAATCCGCCTATTAATTCCTTTACACCATCCCTTATGGGATCTGCCATACCAACAAGACCGAGCCAGATCAGATCATTAGAAGAAAAAAATTTAAGAAGTTCGGGCTTCGTGTCCGTTGTCCGTGTCCGTTCACGGATAACGGAATCCGGACACGGTTCACGGTTTATCCCCTCGTCTATAAATGCATAAGCAGCGCCAAGCACTCTGAGTGCATTGCCTGCCATTCTCTCATTCTCTATCTCTATTGTCAGCCGTTCTTCTTCTGAGAGAGGAAGCTTTTTCCCGTCTCTCATATAAAAAGTACACATGGACAGGACTTCGTTGGGACTTCCTTTTATGGCTATAACCTTTCCATGATGATTTTCACTGCCGTGAATTTTAATGTTATGGATGGTGACCATATAATTGCGTTTTTCTGAACGGTGCTGGATTTTTAAAAGCGGGAATCTTTCCCTAATCATAAATATATCGACACCTGAACTTATCGCTGCATGAATAAGGGCATTCTCAGTGGGAGAACCGTTGACAATATATTCGCCTTCACTTTTGTCTTTACTTTTGCCTTCACTTTTGATAATCTCGCTCTCATTGCAAAGGACACTTATATGGATAAGTCTGAGAAGTTCGTCACAGTAGTAGGGACTTACACAATTCCCTACATATCTCTGCTTGCTTTGTATAGTCTGATCATCTAAAAATTTACCATCATGCAGCTTCAACCGTCTCATGCCTGTATACACTTCTATCACAGATATCTTGTTCATTGTAATCGTCCCTGTTTTATCAAGGCATATGGTTTGGATAGAGCCGAGGGTCTCCACAGCATCGAGATGCCTTATGAGGACATTATGAAAGCGCATTTTCCTGATGCCGAGGGAGAGGGTTGTGGTAGCAACTGTTGGAAGACCTTCAGGAACAGCAGCAACAGCAAGGGATATGGATGTCTTGAGCATCTGCAGAAATCCGTATCCCCGGATAAGTCCTATTACGAATACAACTCCGCAGACAGCGCCGCCTATCAATACCAGTTGACTTCCCATCCTGTTTAACTGGCGCTCCATCGGGGTTTCCGGAGGTTTTGCCTCTCCAACGAGTGTCTGAATCTTCCCTATTTCGGTGAACCTGCCTGTTGCAACGACTACTGCAATGCCCTGTCCGCCTGTAACAAGCGTTCCCATGTAAACCATGTTTGCCCTGTCAGCAAGGGGAATGTTAGAAATTAAGAGGTTAGGAGGTTGAGAAGATGATCCCTTCTCATCTTCTGAGCTTCTCATCTTCATAACTTCTGTTGTTTTTACCGCCGGCATACTTTCGCCGGTAAGCGCAGACTCATCGATGCTGAGGTGATGCGCCTCTATTAGTCTTGCATCTGCTGCCACATAGCTGCCCGGTCTGAGAATTAGAATATCGCCCGGGACAATATCCTCTGCCCCGATTTCTTTTAGGCTTCCTTCTCTCATTACAAGGGCAGATGGTCGGACGAGACTCTTCAATGAATGAATGGTTTTCTCTGCCTGACTCTCTGTGATATAGCCGATGGCTGCATTGATAGTCACAACGCCCATGATCACAAGAGCGTCCGCAATCCCTCCGGTGAGAATTGAAATGCCTGCTGCAACTCCAAGAAGGGCAACAGGAAGAGACTTAAACTGGTCAATAAAGATGCTGAATCCAGAGCGGGGAACTGCTTCAGGCAGTATGTTTGGTCCGTATTTCTTAAGTTTCTCTTTTGCGGTCTGCCATAATAATCCTGAATCTTTTGAAGTTTCTAATGAAGCGATAACTTCTAACGCCTTCATAAGATGCCATGGCTCAACCCGCTGATATTCGGCATGTATAACAGCCTTTCTTAATTTCCTTCTGGTATAGGGCTGCCGACTGTCTACCCTTGATGGTTGATAATCAACAGTCGGTAATCGATAGTTGCCAGTCTTTTTCTTATTGTTTTTTGACCGCTGACTGTCGATTGTTGACTGATGACTGTCAACCGCTTCTTTGTATTCAATAACAATTCCCTCAATAACTGAGGCTATGGCATGAACATTGTTGCCTGAATTGAAAAATACAAGGATATTTCCGGTAAGTGCATTTACCGAAAAATGACTTATCTCTTCCTTTTCTGAAAGCCTTAATTTGAGATGTTTTTTAAGGGACTCTGAGCGATAGAGTCCCTTGATTTTATAGCGGGCCCTTCCTTTTACAGAGACGTGTATTGCCTGAACCATTATCAAGATTCTTTAATTTCCACAATTTTGCATTTTTCATTTTGAATTTTGAATTTATTCTTACTCTCCCCTTCTTCCTCTGCCCTTTGTTGTGATTTCCGGGGGCTCAGTTACCTCTGGAGTAGGTGAGTGGGTAACTTCAGGGGCTGCTGCTGTCCTCGGCTTTGGAAGGGCAGCGCCTGCAACTTCCTTTACACCTTCAACAACTCCCACGAGCATATCCTTAACAGCCTTAACAGCAGTATTTCCTATCGTGCCTGCTGCCTCTATCGCACCTCCCACGGCAACCTTAGCCACTTCCTCCACATTGCCTCCTATCTCTTTCGTGGCTTCGATAACACCATCCACAGCCCTTCTGGCAACGAGGGCAACATCCGCGCCTATTTCTGCAGCGCCTTTAACAGCGCCCCTTACAGTCTGACTGGATGCGGAAACAACATCACCGCCAACATCTGCCACGCCCATGACAACTCCCTTTGCCACGCTCTTTGTGCTGAGGATAAGCCCTGTGCCTACCTCTTCTGTAGCCTGAATTGTACCTTTCATTACATCCTTAATAATGTCGACGCTTTCATTGGCTACAGAGCCTGTTGCCCTGAGGGTGTTGGAGACAGTATTCTTTGCAAGGCTTACAATCTCTGCCTCGATTTCATTAATACCCTTGAGGCTGCTTACCACACCCTCTTTGATTGCTGTTCCTGCCCTGCCTATTGTCTCGCCTACACCTGTGCTGCCTGATGATGTTTCGTTTGACATCTTATCCTCCTCGTTTTTTGTTATTAGAGCCTCTTGCAAAACTATGCAAAGT
>DBNT01000082.1 GCA_002299835.1 Nitrospiraceae bacterium UBA665
CAGCACTCCGTCAAGGGAGGGGAAAGTTACCCTCCTGAAATGAGACAGAACCTATTAACTTATGCAGAAAAAGGATAATGACATCAAAAACAGAAAAAGCACACGGTTAGAGGAGATAACAGGAGTTATCTCAATCCTCGGAGGGCTTTATCTTGCTGTATCTCTATTTACATATAATAAATGGGATACATCCCTGTTTACATTTTCTGCCTCATCTCCAGAAAACTACGGCGGCATTGTCGGAGCCTATATTTCCGATGCAATACTTTCAACAATAGGCCTTCCGGGTTTTTTAATGCCGGCATTTCTCCTAATCTATGGAATAAGAAAAATCCTCGGCAAAGAAAAAAGCCACCTGCACACTTTAGGGGCGCTTTTATTTTTGCTGTCTTTGTCAATGATGCTACAGCTTACATCAAATGCCTTCTTCCTGAAAATAGATCCTCCTGGCGGATTTGCAGGATTTTTTCTCACTAACTTTTTCGTAGGACTGATTTCAACCATAGGCACATATATATTGAGTTTTGCCCTTATTCTTATTTCACTTATATTGATGAGTCCTGTATCCCTGTTTTCCTATCTGGCAGAAGTAAAAAAGAAAAAAAGTTATGAAAGAAGCCCTGACCATATTGACCACAGCATAGACATCATAGTCAGTGAGCCGAAAAGCAGGGAAGTGCAGGCAGCGCTGGTTTATAAGCAAACAAAAGAAAGGCCCCTGAAAGAAATCTCTAAAGACAGCGGCTACAATCTGCCGTCTTTAGAATTCCTGATAGATGCAGAAGGCACCTCAGGACCTTCAAAAGAAGAGTTGAATGCAGCAGCATCCGGACTGGAAAAAAAACTTGCTGACTTTGACGTTAACGGAAAGATAAAACAGGCTTATCCTGGCCCTGTAGTTACGATGTATGAGTTTGAACCTGCCGCGGGCGTAAAAATAAACAGGATAGTCTCCCTCTCCGATGACCTTGCCCTTGCCCTTCGGGCGCAGAGCATAAGGGTATATCCTATTGCCGGAAAGGCGGCAATAGGAATAGAAGTGCCCAATAAACAAAGGGCAAAGGTTTTCCTTAAAGAGATAATATCTTCGGAGGCATTTCAGAGAAGCCATTCACTTCTGACGCTCGCTCTCGGAAAGGATATATTTGGCAATCCAGTGGTAACAGACCTTGCAAAAATGCCGCATCTCCTTGTTGCAGGAGCAACAGGTTCAGGCAAAAGCATTTCAATTAACACCATGATAATAAGCCTGCTGTATAAGGCTTCTCCGGATGAAATAAAAATGCTGATGATAGACCCAAAGCTTTTGGAGTTGTCTGCTTACAGCGATATACCGCACCTTATTTCACCTGTAATAACAAATCCTAAAGAAGCATCTGACGCATTGAAAAAGGTGGTCTTTGAGATGGAAAGAAGATACAGGCTGCTTGCAGAAAAAGGCGCAAGGAACATAGACAATTACAACAGGCAGGTATCATCTGAAGAAAGACTTCCGTATATAGTGGTATTTATAGATGAACTTGCAGACCTTATGTTTACTGCGCCGGCTGATGTTGAAAACGCCATCGCAAGACTCGCCCAGATGGCAAGGGCATCGGGCATACATCTGATTCTTGCAACACAGAGACCCTCGGTTGATGTTATTACAGGACTGATAAAAGCAAATTTTCCTGCAAGAATATCATTTCAGGTAATCTCAAAAATAGATTCAAGGACAATACTGGATTCACAGGGTGCGGAACAACTGCTCGGAATGGGAGATATGCTGTTTATGGTGCCTGGTGTAAAAATAGTTAGAATACACGGCGCATATGTAAGCGAAGCAGAAGTCAAACAGATAACAGAATTTATAAAATCTCAGGGCTTGCCAGAATACTCTGCATTTGAAAAAATCGTAATAACAGACGAACAGGGAAATACTGTAGATGATTCCGGAGATAGAGACGAAATGTACAGAAAGGTAATAGAATTTGGAGATTCTATCGGAGAAGTCTCAATATCATCCATTCAGAGAAGGTTTAAAATAGGTTATAATAAAGCAGCAAGGATGATGGAACTGCTTGAAGAAGACGGACTTGTTGGTCCGCCGAAAGGTGCGGGCAAACCAAGGGATTTTCTGAGAAAAAGATGAAAATAGTTATTTTTTTACTATTCACTATTTACGGCTCACTATTCGCTGACTTTGTTTTTGCTTCGCAAGCTGATGACGAGGTGCTAAGGATTCAGAGAGCTTACGAAAATATAAAAGACATCAGTGGGAGTTTTATCCAAAAAAGCCACATCAAAGACTTAAAAAGAACAGATACATATACAGGCAGATTTTTTATAAAACCACCGAAAATGAAATGGGAGTATAGAGGGGACAACCCTCAGACCGTGTTTGTAACTGAAGACCATATAATTATTCACCAGATAAAACAAAGACAGGCCTTTCAAACTAAATTTGACAGGGCATCATATGGCCAGGCTCCTATGGCATTACTCGGAGGATTTGGAAATATCAAAAACGAATTTGACATAACATCAAAAACAAAAAACACGCTTATTCTAAAACCAAAAGGACCAATGGGCAACATATCTTATATTGAGATTATTACATCTGATGTCACAACTAATGCCACAACTGATGGAAAGCCCCCTGTGTTCCCTATACAGGCGATTACCATTGTAGATAATCGTTTAAACACCATTGAGATACATCTTAAAAATGTCAGAATAAACACTGGACTCAAAGACAGGATATTTAATTTTTTGCCTCCCGAAGATGTCAGAATCTTTCGGCGGTAAAGACCATAATCTGTAAACATGCAAAGCAGGCAAATGTTTCATTACGGATTAAGGATTGACAAACAGTTTTTTGTGATGCTACTATTTTATTAGAATATTAGAGCCACGAAGGCCTAAAAAAGACCAGCAGGTCATTTTTAAAAACCCTTGTGGCTTTTTTATTTTTAAGAAAGCTGTTCAATAATAAGTGGGTATTTGTCATTGCCCGGCTTGTCCGGGCAATCCAGAAGCCTTTAAAAAAACTGGATTCCGTCCCCCGACTTGTTCGGGGGAACTATACAAATGCATAGATTCCCCGAATAAATCGGGGAATGACAGGTGTGGGCAAGTCGGGGAATGACATGTTGCGGTAAGCAAAAATTTAATACCATTGCAATGCCTTGATTTCCAAGGCTTAAGCGAGTTGTTGAACAGGCTCTTTAAATAGTAAGAGGTGAAAGAGTGCATATATCTGAGGGCGTGCTTTCTCCGGCAGTGCTTGCAGCAGGTGTTATATTAAGCGCTGCCGGAGTTGCAATGGGGCTAAAAAAAATGAGCGCTGACAGAATGCCGGAAGTTGCAGTGCTTTCATCTGCGTTCTTCATTGTCTCATTAATACATATTCCTGTTGGACCAGCAAGCGTTCATCTTATAATGAACGGACTGGTCGGCGTATTATTAGGATGGATGGCATTTCCGTCAATTCTTGTTGCCCTTACTCTTCAGGCATTGGTATTTCAATATGGAGGCTTTACTGTTTTAGGAGTCAATACATTTACTGTGGCTGCTCCTGCGGTAACTGCTTATTATTTATTCTCATGCGCTATAAAGAGGAATGACAATAGTTCTTTGACTGCATTGGCTGCATTCTGTGCTGGAGCTTTAGGCGTGGGATTAGCGGCTTTATTGCTCGTTTTGGCTTTAGTGACTACAGGAGAAGTATTTATAAATGTCGCAAAGCTCATAGCAATAGCACATCTGCCTGTTTTTATTATTGAAGGCGCCATAACTGCATTTTGCGTGTTATTTTTGAAAAAAGTAAAACCGGAACTGCTAAATTAAGGGGTTAAAATGCATCTTGAGGAGTTTGCCGGAGGCAATTCATTTTTTCATAGGCTTGACCCGAGAGTTAAATTTATAACATTTGTGCCTTATGTTACAGCTATAGCTGTTATGCAGGGAATTAAAGCGCCTTTTGTTGGCTTGATAATATCTGCCGTTATGATTTTAGCTGCAGGCATAGATATAAAAAAAGTGTTAAACAGATTGATAGTCATTAATTTGCCCATATTGATTCTCTGGATATTTCTACCCTTCAGCTATCCGGGTGAAGGGTTTTTCAGCATAGGCCCTTTTACTGCAACATCTGAAGGTGTATTGCATGCGCTGTCTATTACTCTGAAGGCAAACAGCATTGTAATGGCGACTATTGCGATTTTAGGCACTTCAGAGATATTCTCTCTTGCGCATGCGCTTGTGCATCTCAGGGCGCCTGTCAAACTCGTTTATCTGTTTTTCTTTTTCTATCGATATATAAGTGTTATTCATAATGAATATACCTGCTTAAAAAAAACCTTGACAGCAAGGAGTTTTAGACCGGCAACAAATATGCATACATACAGGACATATGCGAACCTTATAGGCATGTTGATAGTGAGGAGTTATGAAAGATCACAGAGGATTTACAAAGCCATGCTGTGCAGGGGGTTTAAAGGGACATTTCCGGTGATGAGTCATTTCAGCCTTAAAAAGAGCGACATAGCTTTTTCTGCTACAATGGCATTAATAACAGTTATTATTGTTATAATTTAAATTCAAAAACAATGGAACAAGGCGAAAATATAATAGAAATTGAAGATTTAAATTTTGCTTATCCTCATGAGAAAAAGCTATTTAACAGTCTTAGTTTTTCCCTCAAAAAAGGGCAGAGGGTAGGGCTTACCGGCCACAATGGCTCTGGAAAGACGACTTTTTTTCATCTGATAATGGGGCTTATAAAACCACTGTCAGGCGATATTAAGATTTTCGGCAAAAGCAGAAAGGATGAAAAAGACTTTTATGAAGTAAGAGAGAAGATAAGCCTTCTATTTCAGGATCCGGACGACCAGCTTTTCTGTCCAACTGTTGAAGAGGATATAGCCTTCGGGCCTTTAAATATCGGCATGTCTCATGATGGGGCGCGGGCTATTGTAAAAATGACTTGTGAAAAGTTAAATCTGACAGGATATGAAAAAAAGATAACATTGAGGCTGTCGGGCGGTGAAAAAAGGCTTGTTTCGCTCGCTGCGGTTATAGCCATGAATCCGGTATGCTATCTTTTGGACGAACCTACTGCAGGACTTGATAACGGCGCTACAGAAAGATTTTTGAGGTATCTTAAGGATTATGCCGATACATATATTATTGTTACGCATGACCGTGAATTGTTAAAAAACGCTGTAGACATGGTTTACAAGATTGACGACTGCAAAATAATTCGTGTCTGAAGCCACATAATATTTTTGTAAAGGAGAGAATAAATCATGAATGAAATGGAAAAATTGAAAAAGCTGCTCTATCACTGGCAGCATCATAATGACGAACATGCAGAGGTTTATAGAGCTTGGGCTGATAAGGCTTCAAATTTAGGAAATAAGGAACTGTCAAAAGTATTAGGAAAAATTTATCATGAGACGAAAAAGATGAATGGTCTTTTTGAAAAGGCTATAGAGGCGATAGATTAGACTTGAAAAATTACAAAAATATGTGTTAAAAATATCAATCGTAGAAATTTAAAGGAGGAGGTGATGAGCAATAAATAGAAAACAGATTTAAATTGTTGTTCTAATTATGTTATGGCTGGATGTCAGGGAAGAGGAGTGAGATTCTCCCGCTGCCCCGCAGCCGTAAAGGGAGCGAAAGCCTATAAAGAAGCCACTGTCCTGAGCTTGTCGAAGGATGGGAAGGCAGGCGAGTAGGATGCCCTAAGCCGGAAGACCTATCTAAGCCAGAAAGTTCAGAGTTTCTCTGAACAAATCCAAACCAAAAATTTCCCGAGGGAGGAAAAGATGAAGAAACTTTTATCTTTATTTAATCGTATCACACATTACGCATCATCAATCATGGTTGTTTTGCTTGCCTTTAGTCTTCAGCCATTAGCCTTCAGCTCTGCATTGGCAGAGGAAAAAACTATAAGATTACAAGAGATTACAGTCACTGCATCAAGAATTGAAGAAGCTGTTAAAGAATCGCCGTCAAGCATAACCGTAATAGGAAGAAGCGATATTGAGGCTATGAATGTCCGGTTTTTGCCCGATGTGCTCAGAGGTGTGCCTGCATTAAACATAAGACAAACAGGTGGAACAGGAAAGCTTGCTACAGTCACACTGCGCGGGGCTAATGCAAGACATGTACTGGTAATGATAGATGGCATAAAGGTTAATAGCACAACAACAGGTGCCTTTGATTTTTCTGGAATTAATGTAGATGATATTGAAAGGATTGAAATTATCAAGGGCCCTCAAAGCATTATGCATGGCTCAGAGGCAATGGCAGGGGTGATAAATATTATTACAAAAAAAGGCAAAGATAGGCCAAGGCTTGATGCATCTTTTGAAACAGGCTCTTTTGGAACATACAAACCATCGCTGACATTTTCAGGTGGCACGGAGAGACTTGACTACAGAATAACTGGGACATATTTTCATACAGATGGCATATCGGTCGCAAGGGCAGGGACAGAGAGGGATGGATATGAAAATGCCTCTATCTCTAAAAAATTCGGGTTTAGACCGACTGAAAGATTAGAATTAGGGTTTACAGGCAGATACTCCCGTGATCGTTCTGAATTAGATTTTGGCACAACAAGGCCGGATGACCCCAATTACATTCAGCGAGGCAGTCGCTTACTACTTTCAGGAAGGGCAAAGCTTTATCTTTTTGATGCATGGGAGCAGATACTGACTGTCTCAACTTCTAAAGATGATTTAAAAACCAGAGACCCAGAAGACGTAGGGGGACAGGTTAGTTCTGATATTACTACTGGCATCGATACAATAGACTGGCAGCATAATCTATATTTTTCTGATGTCTATACACTTACAGGCGGTGTTGAGCATAGAAGAGAAAAGGGAAAAAGTGAAAGCGTAGCGCCACCTACAGGGGCGCGTGAGTTGCGGTTTGATAAGTCTATTGACAATAAAGCCCTGTATCTGAATAACAAACTAAGTTTTTTTGATAACACCCTTATTTTAAATGCAGGCTTAAGGCATGATGTTCATGAAACCTTTGGAAGTAAAACAACATATAGAATTGGAGCAGTATATGATATTAAACCTGCTTCAATGAGAATAAGGGGCAATTATGGCACCGGCTTTAAGTCGCCAACACTCAATCAGCTTTTTTGGCCAGATGTTGGTTGGTTTAAAGGAAACCCTGACTTAAAACCTGAAGAAAGCAGCGCTTGGGAGATAGGTATTGATAAAAGAGTCCTCAAAGATAAAATATTTTTATCTCTTACCTATTTTGACCAAAAATATAAAAACCTCATTGCAGGATGGTATCCTCCACGAAATATTGCAAAGGCAGAAGTTAAGGGCATTGAAGCAGACGCTGATTTAAAGGTATCTGATACTGTAAACATTAAAATAGGTTATGCCTATCTTGATTCAAAAGACAAAGAAACTAATAAAAAACTTCCAAGAAGCCCAAAAGACAAGGTTAGCATATCAGCGGATTATCGTAAAAACAATCTGCTGTTAAATGTTCAATACATATATATGGGCAAACAATATGATAGAGCCAGAGAGGGGGACGAACTCAAGGCATATAGCCTTGTGAATTTAAGCGCCTCTTATAAGGTGTCAAAAGAAATTACATTATTTGGCAGGATTCATAACCTATTTGATCAAAAATATGAAGAAGCCAAAGGATTCAACACTTATGGTTTATCTATATTCGGCGGCATAAGGATGTCGTTGTAATATGAAATATTCAAGAAGGACAGGCAGAATGCCTGTCCTTCTTGAATAGAGGAAAATTTTGGCATGATATATGCTATAAGATTATTTTTGTTGCTTTGCATACTGCTTTTGTCGTATTCATCCGCATCGGCTGATTATCCCAAAAGAATTGTTTCATTAGGCCCTTTTATAACTGAATCACTTTATCTTTTAGGCGTCGGAGAAAATATCATCGGTGTTACTACCTATTGCATTAGACCACCTGATGCTAAAGGCAAAGAAAAGGTAGGCACTGTTACCATGGTTAGCACAGAGAAGATTATTAGCCTTAAGCCTGATATTGTATTAGCCACGCCTTTGAGCGACAAAAGGGCTGTGGAAGGATTAAGAAGGCTTGGCATTAAGGTGATAAGATTTCCCTTGCCCAAAAATTTTACAGAGCTTTCAGGGCATTTCATGAAATTAGGCAAAATTGTAGGCAGGCAGAAACAGGCAAGAGAGATTTTAAAAAAGGCTCAAAAACGTATAGATGCTGTTCAATCACAAATAAGCGGCTTACAAAAGCCACAAAAGCCAAAAGTCTTTATTCAAGTGGGGGCAAGACCTCTTTTCACTATAACGAGGGAGTCTTTTGTAAATGATTTCATCAAGCTTGCCGGCGGTATAAATATAGCAGCAGATGCAAATATCGGAATTTACAGCAGGGAGAAAGTAATTAAACAAAATCCAGATGTCATTATAATAGTGATTATGGGAATTGTTGGAGAGGATGAAAAAAAAGTGTGGCAGAAATATAAGACCATCAATGCGGTAAAGAACAACAGAATTTATATAATAGACTCTTATAAAATAGGCAGCCCGACACCGCTTACTTTTGCAGAAACGGTTGAAGAAATAGCTGAACTGCTTCATCCCAAATACAGGGAGCAAAGATGAATAAAAAAATCATTCGCTGGTTTTTTTGGATGACGTTGTCATTCAGCTCCCTTATAGTGGTATCTCTTTTTTCATTAGGTATTGGTCCAGCAGGGCTATCTATAGCAGATATAATTTCTGTGGTTATGAAAGGCACAGATTCTGCTGGCTATGCTTACACTATACTTTTTGGCATCCGCATTCCGAGAATAATGCTTGGGCTTGCTGTAGGAGGTGCATTAAGCATTGCAGGAGTAATATTGCAGGGCATGTTTAGAAATCCCCTTGTTGACCCTTATACACTCGGAATATCAGGGGGCGCTGCCCTTGCTGTGTGTTTTAGCATCGTCATCGGATTGCATCATTTAATCGGAAGTGGGGTTTTACCTGCCGCTGGTTTTATTGGTTCAGCAGGAGCAATATTTTTGGTTTATTTTCTGAGCGTTAAGAAGGGAATTATTAAAACTCATGGGATGCTCTTGATTGGAGTTATGATAAGTTTCATGTCGTCTTCTTTAGTAATGCTACTGATGGCAATATCTCGCACAGAAGACCTTCATGGAATTGTATTTTGGATAATGGGGTCTCTTCAGGAGCCAAACATGTTTCTCATAAAAACAGCTCTTTTTATATCGGTATTAGGACTTATCGTTTCAGCGCTATTCATTGTTGATTTAAACGCATTGTCTTTAGGAGAAGAAGAGGCGCATCATCTCGGCATAAACACAGAAAGGACAAAACGAATTCTATTTATCATAGCATCGGTGCTTACAGGTTTATGTGTTTCTATAAGCGGCATAATAGGATTTGTGGGTCTTTTGGTGCCGCATATAGTGAGGCTTGCAACCGGCGGCGACCACAGAATACTTTTAATAACATCTTACTTCATAGGCGGAACATTTCTTATATTGTGCGATACCATAGCAAGGACTGCCATAGCCCCTATGGAACTGCCGGTAGGCGTAGTTACAGGGATTGTAGGCGGCAGTGTTTTTATCTATGCCCTTACACGCGGCGCAAGGGTAAAATAATGATTACGGTAAAAAATCTATCCTGCGGTTATGGTTCAATGCGTATTCTTGATGATGTAAGCTTTGAGATAAAAAAAGGAGAGCATTTTGGAATAATAGGACCCAACGGATCAGGAAAAACCACGCTTCTGAAGTCCATAACAAAACTAATAAAACCGGAGTCCGGCACGGTCATCATTGACGGAAAAGACACTAAAAAGTGGGGCATAAAAGAGCTTTCAAAAAAATTGGCGGTTGCGAGCCAGAACACGCAGGCCCCTAATATGACAGTTGAAGATTTTGTGCTTTTAGGCAGAATACCTTATTACAAACGGTTTCAACTGGTGGAGTCGCAAAGGGATATTGATATTTCAGAACATTGCATGGAATTAACAGGAACATTGAAATTTAAAAACAGATACATGGCGGAGTTGAGCGGCGGCGAGAGGCAGCTTGTATTTATAGCGCGGGCATTATCGCAAGAGCCAGAGATAATCCTTCTTGATGAGCCTATTACGCATCTTGATATTTCGCACCAGGTCAAGGTGCTTGATATTATTAAGACTCTAAACGGTCAAAAAGGCTTAACCGCGGTTACGGTCATCCATGATCTCAATCTTGCAAGTGAATACTGCGACAGGCTGTTATTGCTGAATAACGGCGGGGTTTACAACATCGGGTTGCCTTCCGAAGTTCTCACATATCAGGCGATTGAAGAGGTGTATAAAACAATCGTAATCGTTAAAGAAAGCCCACTGAGCAAGAAGCCTTATGTTTTTGTGGTGCCTAATGCAAAGCCAATTTAGAGCAGCAGGGCAGGGGTCCCCAAAAAATCCCCCTCCCCTTGCGGGAGGGGGCGAGGGGGAGTGGTAACCTTAAAGGTGAATTATTCACCCCCACCCTATCCCTCCCCCGTCAATGGGGAGGGAATCAAGAGAGTCTCTCCC
>DBNT01000006.1 GCA_002299835.1 Nitrospiraceae bacterium UBA665
GAATTTCTAAATCGGGATTTGACGGGGATTATGGTATATTGAAAAAAATACAAACCATTTGATAGTATTAGAGATGCCTGAAGATGGGTCAAAAGCAAGTTTGCTTTTGAGAATCATAGCAAAGTCGCTGGACTTTATTGTTATTGCTATTGCAGTTAATACAATACCACAGATTGGGTATATTGTTGGTCTTATTTATCTTCTTATTAGTGACGGACTGTTTGATGGAAGAAGCTTGGGGAAAAAGGTGATTAGACTAAAGGTTGTTTCGGTTTCTACTGAAGGAGCAGGGACTTTTAGGGATTCAATATTAAGAAATACCACACTTGCAATAGCGATTTTGCTACTTAAGATACCTTTGATAGGATGGATTTTGTCTCTTCTTATTTTTGCGCTTGAGCTTCTCTTAATGCTCGGAAACAAAGAGGGAAAAAGGCTCGGGGACGATATTGCAAATACAAAGGTAGTAGAAGGCTGATAGCTGATTATGAACTATGAACTATGAGCTATGAACTATGAGCTAATATAAGGAGGAATTGAGTGTTTTTTCGTAATATTTTAGACATGTTTTCAGACGATCTTGCAATAGACTTGGGCACTGCAAATACCCTCGTTTATGTCAAAGGCCGGGGCATAATATGCGATGAGCCCTCAGTGGTTGTCTTGAGACGCGATAATAAGAAGCCTATCGCAGTTGGCATAGAGGCAAAAGAGATGCTCGGAAAGACCCCGGCAAATATAATTACTGTAAGGCCTATGAAAGATGGGGTTATCGCTGATTTTGACGCTACCGAAGAAATGCTTAAATATTTTATTAAAAAGGCGCATAACAAAAGGAGTTTTGTTTCGCCCTGCATTGTTATAGGAGTGCCTTCTGCAATAACCCAGGTAGAACAAAGGGCGGTTAAAGATGCTGCCCATGCATCTGGAGCAAGAGAAGTATATCTTATAGAAGAACCCATGGCAGCAGCTATAGGGGTAGGACTTCCTGTTCATGAGCCTTTCGGCAATATGATTGTTGACATAGGCGGAGGCACTACAGATGTTGCAGTTATATCGCTTAACGGAATAGTTTATAGCAAGGCTGTAAAGGTAGGCGGCGATAAAATGGACGAAGCTATTATAGCGTATATCAAACGCAAATATAACCTTATGATAGGAGAAAGGACTGCAGAACAAATAAAGATGGAACTCGGGTCAGCACATCCTACGAACAGTATTGGACCCATGGAGGTAAAGGGGAGGGATTTGATATCCGGCATTCCAAAGGCTATTGACGTTACAGAAGAAGAGATAAGAGAAGCCCTTCAGGAAAGCGTAAGCATTATACTGGATACTGTAAAGGTTACTCTTGAGAACACTCCGCCAGAGCTCGCAGCAGATATTGTTGACAGAGGAATTGTGTTAGCAGGCGGAGGCGCACTGCTTCATGGGCTTGATATATTAATAAGGGAACATATTGGGGTGCCTGTTGTAGTGCCTGAAGAGCCTCTTACTGCAGTTGTCAGGGGATGCGGCATGATGCTGGATAAACTTGAAACACTTAGGAAAATAGCCTTATCTAATAATTGATGGCACGGGGTAAAAAACGACTGGTTATATTGCTGTCTCTTTTATTTATTGCCCTTGCATTGATGACCTACCAATATGACAAAAAACCTTCTCAGTTTTTCACATTTCTTTCTTACCCTTTTGATGCGCTTAATAATTTAAGGGCAACTGTCAGCATAACCTTCAGAGACACCCTAAATGCATTTGAAGAAAATAAAAGGCTTAAAAGTGAACTTACCGCATTGATTTTACAGAAACAGAAATACGAAGAGATACTGCTTGAAAATAAAAGGTTAAAAGAAATACTGTCTTTAAAAAATAGCCGGCCAGATTATATAGCAACAGCAAAAGTAATATCAAGAGGCTACGGCAGACTGTTAAGCACACTTGTTATTAATAAAGGCGCTAATGACGGCATAAAGAAGGATATGACAGTTATTACAACCAGAGGACTTGTGGGCAAGATTTACTCTGTAAGGAATAATTTTTCAGAAGTGCTACTCCTAACAGACCCTAATTTTTCAGTTGCTGTCAGGCTTCAAAATACGAGGCGCGAGGGCATCATATCCGGCGCAGGACATAAATACTGTCTTTTAAAATATATACCGCTAGATGAGTCTATAGATATAGGAGAAACTGTATTGACATCAGGTTTAGACGGTATATTTCCAGCAGGGCTGCCTGTTGGTGTTGTGCGACATATAGATAAAGAAGGAGCAGGTCTTTTTCAAAATATTCTGGTTTTGCCTTATAAAGACAATGCAAAAATAGAGGAGGTGGTAATTCTTGGCCTAACTCATAAAATGTCATAGTGGCAGAGTGTCATAGTGTTAGAGTAAAAAGCCTTGACACTTTGAGCTTTGACACTTTGATACTTTTTTGAATTTTGCTTTTCGTCTATGAACTATATAAAATGGATATTTTTTATTTTTTTGATATTCCTTGCACAGACGCAGATTGTTATTTTCAATATGCCGCTGAATCTGGCAGTAGTAATTGTATATGCCTTTGGAATCAAGAGCCTTGAAAAAGCAAAAACCGATAAATATTCCGGGAAATATTCAAGCATAGGGCTGGAGATAAAAAGCGCTGCTTTTGGGGCATGTGTGGGCCTATTGGAAGATATTATTGCAGGTGGGATTTTAGGGCCTGCCTTTTTGAGCAAGGGAATAATAGGGCTCCTCACCATAGTAATATTTACAGACATTGTATTTAAGTGGACACCGCTTATAGGCATTATTGTCATGACTATATTGACTATTTTTGACAACATTATTGTTACAGGTCTGCAAATGCTTTTTGCCGGCACAAGTATAAGTTATTTTAAAGTACTGCAGATTTTATTTGTGCAAGCACTTATAAACATCCCTTTTGGCATAATATTTAGACCCGGATTGCATAGGGCATAATAATGGCATTGAGAAATTTCGGAGTTAGTTTATGCTTTTAAAGAGAATAAAAATAGGGGCTTATATAGTAATAGCAGCTTTTTTAATATTGGGCTTCCGGTTGTGGCAGTTACAAATAATGGAAGGGGAGAGGCATAAAAGGCTGTCTGAAGACAACAGGTTGCGAATAATAAAAACCCCTGCTCCAAGAGGTATTATATATGATAGAAACGGTGTGCCTGTAGTAAGAAATGTCCCTTTTTTCAATGCAGTAATAACAGCCGACAGCCTCATGGCTCTTGATATAAATGCTATTGCAGAGCTTCTATGGCTGACCAGACAAGACATAGAAGCAAAGATAAGAACAAGCAATAACAGCCCTTTTGTGCCTATAAGATTAAAGCAGGGGTTGACATTTCAAGAGGTTGCTCGTATTGAGGCAAGGAGATCAGATTTTCCTGGACTATCTGTAGAAACAGAAATTAAAAGAGAATATCCATTTGGTAAAGTAGGCGCCCATGTAATTGGCTATTTGGGCAAAATAACTCTATCTCAAAAAAGGAATAACCCGCACTTAAACGACTTCCCACCAGATACATTAATAGGACAATGGGGGGTAGAGGCTCTATTTGACAATAAGCTTAGAGGCATTCCCGGTGAGAAAGTAATAGAAGTAGATGCGCTCGGCAGGGAATTGCATCTGATAAAAAAAAGACAGCCTGTTAAAGGGCAGAATGTTCAGATTAGTATTGATATAAATATACAAAAGGCTGTAGAGGATGCCTTTGGCGATAAAGCAGGAGCGCTTGTTGCAATAAAGCCTGATTCCGGAGAAATACTTGCCCTTCAAAGCCTGCCGTCTTTTGACCCGAATTTATTTTCTATGGGAATAAGCTACCATGACTGGAAGTCGCTAACAGAGGACAAAAAAAAGCCGCTGCTAAATAGGGCTGTGCAAAGTCAATATCCTCCGGCGTCTACTTTTAAGCTAATTACGGCTATAGCTGCTTTGGAAGAGGGTGTTATTGATGCTACCGAAAAAATTACATGCACAGGCAGAATAAGTTATGGAAGATGGACATTTGGGTGCTTGAGAAGAGAAGGGCATGGTTCTGTAGATTTTCATAGAGCCTTTGTAGAATCTTGCAATGTTTATTTTTATGAAATTGGAAGGCGTCTCGGAATAGACAGAATTTACAAGTATGCAACTGCCTTAGGTCTCGGCAAAACGACAGGGATTGAAATTATGCCTATTCGGGAAAGACAAGGACTTATACCGAATGCCAACTGGAAGATAGAGAGCAGGGATATGCCGTGGTATTTAGGAGATACTTTTATATCAGCTATTGGGCAAGGATATGTCTCAGTCACGCCAATACAAATGGCCATAGCAGTGGCTGCTGTCCTCAACGGTGGATATATATATAAACCAACTTTCGTGCTAAACGATAGAAAGCTTATAAATACAGTAAGAATAAAACCAGAGACGGTTGAGATTATGAAAAAAGCCTTATACGGAGTAGTTAATAATCCCAGTGGCACCGGACAGAAAGCAAGGTCTGAAATAACAGCTATAGGCGGCAAAACAGGGACTGTGCAGGTTGCATCAAGAAGAAAAGACCTGATGACTAATGAAAGGATTAGGAGCCACGGATGGTTTATAGGCGCGGCTCCTGTTGAGAGTCCTGAAATAGCGATTTCTGTTTTTGTAGAACACGGCGGCAGAGGAGGAATAGTTGCCGCCCCTATTGCAAGAAAGGCAATAGATGCGTATATGAAAAGTAAAGAACAAAGGGTTCAAGGGGTCAAGGAATGAAGAACCCTGCGGCAAGACCACAGGGAATTTACAAGTTAATGATTTAATTATAAAGTTATGCTAAAAATTAACAAAAGGCTTTTTAAAAATTTTGACTGGATAACTTTTTCTTTGATAATAACCCTATCCATCATAGGGATAATAACTATTTACAGCGCTACAAAGCCTCCATTAGATGGAGGGCATCCTGATTTTTATACAAAACAAATGCTGTGGCTTTTGATAAGTGTGGCTGCCCTTTTTATTGTTGCAGCAATTGACTATATCTGGATTTATAGATTTTCTTATCCTATTTATATAGCTGGACTGCTCATGCTTGCAGCAGTTTTAATTGCAGGTAAAACAGCTATGGGAGCAGAGAGATGGCTGAGCATAGGACCAATTTCATTTCAGCCTGTTGAGTTTTTCAAGGTCTTTTTCATAATAGCCTTTTCTGCTTATTTAGCTAACAATCATTTAGCAGGAAAAATACCAGTTAAAAGCTTATTTATATTTGCTTTGTTACCTTTTATATTATTAATTAAGCAGCCCCACCTTGGCGGCGCCATGCTCGTCGTATCTCTTTTTGTGATATTGTCTATTTTAAAAGGCATAAATAGAAAAATTATAACCACTGTTTTGGCAATAAGCATTATCTCTATTCCATTTGTTAGCCACATATTTTGGGAGGGGCTTAAGGATTATCAAAAAAACCGTCTGGTTGCATTTATGGACCCCAGTATTGACCCATCCGGCATAGGCTATCATATCAACCAGTCGAAGATAACTATAGGCTCCGGCGGTGTCTTTGGCAAGGGATATTTACAGGGCACACAGGGTCCATTAAGATTTTTACCTGAAAAGCATACTGATTTTATTTTTTCTGTATTTGCAGAAGAATGGGGTTTCATTGGCAGTCTTCTGCTCATGGGCATTTATCTAATGCTATTTCTGAGAGGACTGGACACAGCAGCACGGGCTAAGGATGAATTCGGAAGGCTAGTGGCCACTGGGATAACTGCGATGTTTTTTATATATTTTTGCATAAACATAGGCATGACCCTCGGAATAATGCCGGTGGTTGGGATGCCGCTGCCTTTTATGAGTTACGGCGGCACTGCGCTTTTAGCCAATTTCATAGCCGCAGGCATACTGATAAATATAAGGACGAGGAGATTTGAGTTGTTCTATCCATAATTCCGTGAACCGTGACTGTGTTCCGTTATTCGTAGAAGAAAAATCATTTAACGGACAGCAAACACGAAATACGGACACGAAATACGGTTTATATGCTAAAATACGCATAAATTTTATTAATATATTCCCCCCTTTAGCAAAGGGGGGGTAAGGGGGGATTTTAAAATGAAAATCATAGAAGGCGATATTCAGGCAAAAGGACTTAAGTTTGGCATAGTTATGGGCAGATTCAATGACTTTATAACATCAAGGCTTTTAGACGGGGCAGTGGATGCGCTTATAAGACACGGTGCAGATGAGAAAGACATTGAAGTTGTGAAAGTGCCAGGCTCATTTGAAATCCCTCTTGCAGCAAAAAAGCTGGCTTCAAAAGGCATATATAATGCAATCATTTGTCTCGGCACAGTAATAAGAGGTGCCACACCTCATTTTGAATATGTTGCAGCAGAGGTATCAAAAGGCATAGCAGCAGCTTCGCTTGAGACAGGAGTCCCCATAGCCTTCGGCATTATAACATCTGATACAATCGAGCAGGCTATTGAAAGGGCCGGCAGTAAAGCAGGCAACAAAGGATGGGATGCTGCTATAACAGCCATAGAAATGGCGCAGGTAATAAAGAAGCTGTGAATGCGAGTATTTTAAAATGAAAAGGAGAAAGGCAAGAGAGTATTCTTTACAATTATTATATCGAATTGATTTTACAGGCAATTTAATCTCCGAAAATTCAAAAAATAGCCTTCAAGACAGCTTTGATTTATTCTGGCAGGAAGTAGGAGAAAAAGACCAACAAACAAAGTTGTTTGCTGAAGATTTAATTTCTGGCGCAATCAAGCATATAAAAGAAATAGATTTCATTATTCAAGCTGTAGCAGAGAAATGGACCATCACGAGGATGGCGAGCATTGACAGAAATATCCTCAGATTTTCCGTGTATGAATTGCTTTTCCGGAAGGATATACCTCATGCAGTTACCATTAATGAGTCCATAGAGATTGCCAAGAAATACTCTACCTCCGAATCCGCAGCCTTTATCAACGGCATTCTCGATAAAATAGCAAAGGAACACGCTGCCAAAATAAGCCATAATCCGTAAAGAAACATT
>DBNT01000020.1 GCA_002299835.1 Nitrospiraceae bacterium UBA665
CTCTGTTATAAAACCCCTCCTATCCTCCCCTTCTAAAGGGGAGGATTCCTAATATGTTACCCACTTAGTTTGAGAAAGAGCCTTCTTTTTTAATATAGATATTCTCTCCATTTCCTATGGGAATGTCTCTATGCATTTTTTAAAGGGTATTTAAATAAGCTATTAAATTCAATATCTCATCTTCAGACATATATGAAAAAGACGGCATATCCCTGTACGGGTTTATTATCAGCTCCATAATGTTTTCAGGTGTAGCCGGCCTCTTGCTTACCGGAAGCATAGGGTTTTTCATAATGTTTTTATGTCCGGGTCCTACAATCCATTCAGCACTGTGGGGGTCGTGACAGAAATAACATTTCGAATCATAAATCTCTTTACCTTTTTCTATGCTTTCAGGGTCTGTTCTAACTATAATTTTATTTTTTACCGTCATCTTTTCTGCTACAGCCTTTTGCATCGGAAACAACTCTGTGCCGAACTTGGTAACAATAAGGTAGTATCCTGCAGATGTCCCTGCCATGCCAAAAGTTATCAGGGCTATTAAAAGTCCTATGGTTTTAGCTTGATTGTAAAATTGCTTGTAAATTCTTATAAAAGAAACCTTAAGAAGAAGCAGTATTATAATGGTTAGCGCAAAGACACTGTGAAATGCGCCACGCGGAGAAAGTTCTGCCCTTGTATTTACTATAAAATCAAGACATAAATAGGCTATGACTAAATAGAGAAGTGCATAAAGCCATCCATTTATCCGGTGTATCTTTTTGAGTTTTTCGATATTAAATTTCTTTTCTGTCCTTCCAAATACCTCAAACATTGTAAACATAGCAGACAGTGTTAAAAAAATGAGAAAAATCGATAGAATGGATTTAAGAAAAAATTCTGACATTCATTGTCTCCTTAAAAATATTTATAGAGAATGGGGCATACGCCCCCTTCTCTATAGTTTGTTAATAACCTGGTGCCTTTTTCGGTGCCGGAGCTTTCCCTTTAAGGGACTTTATGTATGCAACTATGTCTTTCATTTCCGGTGAATCTACCGCGATAGCCTTACCTTTATTGGCTTGTACGATACAGAAATTTACCGCCTCTTCAAGGCTCTTTTGGGTCTTGCCCATGATCCTGAACTCTTTTTTGTCAGCAGACTTTTTTAAGCCCCTACCACCTGGGTGGCACACGTTACACGACTTCACCCCACCGGCAAACTTAGGGTCCTCAAAAAGGGCCTTTCCCCTCTCCTCTGGCGAATGTTTCTTTGCATAGGCAACTGAAAAGAACAGCAAAAAAACCATCATACACATCAACGCTATCCTGAATGTTTTCATTCTTAATCACCTCCTCCTTTATTCGAGCCTGTTCAACAACTCACTAATCCTTGAAAATCAAGGCATTGCAAACATACTAATTTTTTGCTTACCGCAACTTTTTCTCTTCCCCAAAATTGACCGATAAGTAATTTATAATCACCTTTTTGTCTTCAGGCTGAACAGGGGCGCCCCATTTAATCATCCTCTCTACTATATCGTTCCACCCATTCCTGCTGAGACGTTGACTGGTCACGATTTCTAATCCATGGCAGAGGGCACATGTTGACCTCACCTTTTCCTTCCCCTCACCTTCTGGCAGTTGAAGCGCCTGAGCAAAGATCGCAGTTGTGAGGTATGAAGCTGTCAGAATAAAGACAATTATTGCTATCTTCATTTTTTCTCACCTCCTTTTTTATCGTATAAAACTATCAGAATAAAGACAATTACAAGGCATCTCCTATACCACATGAACCCCCACCTTATCTGCCACATTGTAGAGATAGCCGTCCTGATTCCAGTCCTGATGTAAGGGCTGCATTCTACCCCTTGTGTCAGTAGCCTTGCTCATAAGGACGTAGAAGCCAGTCCTGTCCGCCCTCCATTTATACTCCCATAGGCTCCAGACATACCGTCCACCGTTTCTTATTATTTTTGCCTTATGCCATGTCCTGCCAAGGTCCGTAGAGACCTCTACCTTTTTTATCTCTGCCTCTCCTGTCCATGCATAACCTGTTATCGTCATGTCGCGTGAGGATACCTTTTCACCATCAATAGGGCGGGTTATTATTGATTTCACATCGAGCTCTGTAAGGACAGTCATGTCCCTTGGAGAGACCTTTGTCCCAGGAGATACAGGAGACTTTGGGTAGCGGTATTTGTATACCATATAAAAGCCTTCAAACTCCTTTTCAGATATATTTATAGTTATGAGCCATTTTACAAAGGCAGAGCCGCCCCAGCCAGGCACAAGGGCGCGAAGCGGGTATCCGTGATATACAGGCAGCGGCATTCCATTCATCTCATAGACGAGGAGGGTATTTGGATCCAATGCCTTATCAATGGGAATGCTCCGTTTGAAGTCCGGCGCGCCTGGCGCAAAGGGCTCATCGGCGCCATCGAATACCACATGCTTGGACTTATCCGTTATGCCAGCCTTTTCAATAATATCCTTAAGCCTTACCCCTTTCCATCGGGCTGTGCCGATGCCTCCCTTTTTCCATTGATTACCCGCTGTCTTTGGCTTAAAGAAATATCTGCTATTACCATAACACTCAAGCGTTACGACTGCCTCAACCTCTTTAAACTTTTTTATGTCATCCATGGAAAGCCTTAGTGTAGTATTGACCTCTCCATCAACTGCAAGACTCCATTTATTTATATCTATTACAGGCATGCCTATATTATTTCTCACAAAGAACATATCTGTTGGTGTTATGAAATGTTCAAAGCCATTAGCAGGCATCTCAAGGACAATGGGTTTTGAAGAGAGGACGGTCATCTTTTCTTTACCGGGGAAAACAGTCTGCTCAAATGATTTTTCTGTAGCCTGAGCTATAGCATTTCTTGTAAGAATATTTTCGCCTAATACCAGGGCAGCGCCAAACTGTCCTGCCCTCTTAATAAAATATCTCCTTGTTAAACTATCAAAGCCCATTTTACACCTCCTTACTTAATGTGATGAGCCTGTTCAACAACTCACGGAGCCTTAAATCAAGACACAAGTGTATTAATTTTTTACTTACCACAGCCTGTCATTTAAAATATAATTAAATAATAACACACCTCTGGAAAATGTCAAGGGTATGCTATTTAAAAATTTGAAAAGAGACCAAATTGGCTTATAATGATTTTATGATTTCTTAAAAAGGGCAGGAGTTTAAAATTGATTAATAAATTGACCTTACTCTTCCAGTTCTTTTGTCTATTATTACTTTATCTATAAGTGCGTTATCTTTACCTCTAATTTCCGCCTCAAAGAATAGTTCCTTTTCTATGATTTCTCCAATAATTACATCTTTGGTTGAAAAATATTCTCTGAGCATTGCCCTTGCTTCTTTATGCGTAGTTATCGCCCTTCTTTCTCCAAAACCCCTTGAGTCTCCGGCAAGTTTTGCTTTTTCTGTCGCATTAGCATAAGACAAATAAGGAGCAAACAAGAAAAGTATGGGCATTGCCACAGCTATTGCAAGAATGGTAATTATGCTGTTTTTGCTCATATTAATTTATACAAATAGCATTAACGATTATTTTTTCTTACAGACAAACATCCAGTCTTCCCGATGAAGCGAGGGGAATAAGGAGGTATTTTTTCTGAACACCTTTATTTCTTGTTCAATTAGAAATAGTTTTATTAATGCTTCTTTAATGCTGTCTACTGTAAATGAATATGGATGAGCTTCTTCTTTAAAAAATGGGAGCCATTTTTCAATAACACTGCGAGCAAAGGCAATTAGTTTTGGATGCGTAAAAATGCCTAAGATAAACACGCCTTCTTTTTTCAAAACACGATGCATTTCTGAAAGTGCTTTTAGTGGATTGTGCATGTGGTCTAAGGCATTTACACAAAGCACAACATCAAAATTATTATCAGGAAAAGGCATTTGTTCAGCCGTAGCGCAAATTTTTTCACCCTCGGGCAATCTATCCTGATATTTCAGTAAATATGAGTCCATTAGCGGGTCTAAATAAGTCTTTAAGCCGACATCAAATAACTGACCTGCACAAGTAGGGCCGCAGCCAACATCAAGTATAGTAGCGTTGGTTGGAAGATTTTTTGAAATGTCTGCAATGACAGGGGCATATCTTGTCATAACCCTTTGTATCTGTGAATCTAACACTCCATCCCTTTTCCAAAACCCGTTTTCTTTTATTTGTGCAACCTGCCATCTTTTTTTGTCGTTATTCTGCATATAAATCCTCTTTTAGTTAAAAAATTCAACACCCGGCATTGTTATGACTGCCTTTATGTCTTGTCTCGCTATTTGTGTGATGTGTGATAGGTTTGATAGGTTTTATCGCCCATCACACATCACACATTACCAATTAACATCCTTCTATGACCCTTCTTGGTCTTTCCCTTGTCACTTCTCTGTCTTTAACTGCTACTCTGTCGCCAACCTTGAGACCTTCCGGAAGTTTTTTAACTTCTACAGTTGTCTCCTTGCCGGCTGCGTCTTTCACAGTTATCTTGTTGCCCTCAATCTTTGTGACGGTTCCACGCACTTCAGTTGTTTCCTTGCCGGCTGCGTCTTTTCCGGCAGATGTAGCAAATGCAAGACCTATTGTGCCTACTGTGAATGCAATGATAACCAGCAATGCTGCTATAGATTTTGTTTTCATGTTCTCACCTCCTTTTGCGTCATGCGTTGTGCGTCATGCGCTCGCCCCACGACTCTCGACTTACTGAACACCTATTGCCTTTTGATTATATAATAGCAGATAGATTTGAAGAATCGTCGAAAGAATTATGAAAAATTATGAAGGGGGTAGAGGTAAAAAAATAGTGAAAACAGACCCTTTTCCATATTCGCTTTTAACCTCTATTTTCCCATTATGTGCTGTAACGAGTTCTTTCACAATTGTTAGTCCGAGACCGAGGCCGCCTTCAGAAGCCTTGTAGAACCTCTCAAATATAAATGGCAGGTCTTCGTCTTTTATTCCGCATCCGTTGTCAGCGACCTCGATAGCAACACTGTCGGCGCTTTTAAATGCCCTTACCCACACATTACCCCCTTTTTCAGTCGCTTTTAGGGCATTGCTCAAAAGATTTACTATTATCTGGCTAAGGCTGTCCGGGTCTGCATTGGCAGTGAGTCCGCTTTCGCAGTGGAGTTCTATGGAAACTCCCTTATCCATAAACATCCTTGAATACCTGCTGGTTATATTATGCAGAAACGGCTTCAAATCAAAGTGTTTCTTTCTGATCGTAATACTGCTTGCTTCTGCTCTTGAAAGGTCTTCTATTGCCTCAACTATGCTTTTTAGTCTTCCTGCTTCATCATATAATGATTGCAGTTGTTCATTATTTACCGGGATAATGCCGTCTATCATACCCTCAAGTTCTGCCCTTATGGAACTGATAGGGGTTCTCAATTCATGGGCTATATTGGATGTCAGTTTTTTTCTAAGTGTTTCCTGTATTTGAAGTGAATGAGCCATCCTGTTAAATGTCTCTGACAATGTGGCTATCTCATCCCTGCCCGAAATTATGACTCTGCTTTTAAGATTGCCCCCGGCAATAGATGAGGCTGAAGCAGTAAGTTTTTTTATCGGATCTGTCAATCTTTTTGAAAATAAAATGCTAAGAAATATTGCAAGCCCGCCAAGCACAATAAGGGAGATAAGAAGAAACCTGTTTGATCTTTCGATATAAAGCATCTTCTTTGTCGGGGGCAGAAACCTGACCTCGATATTTCCTATCTCCTCTCCTCTTAAGAATAAGACATATGGAATAAACCTATTTTCCATTTCACGTTCCTGATATTTTGAGACATCCATGACCCTTTTTTTTACAAGCGGAGGAAGGGAGTCTACAGCCCTTTCTGTCGTCATTATAAGGTTTCCTGCGCTGTCAAAAAGCTTGATGTCCAGACCGAGCATCAGCGCCCATAGTGTATTTTCTATAACAATGTCATTATGCCAGCCGCCGTATAACTCATAAGAGCTTTCCAGAGCGGCTATAACCCAGTAGATTCTGTCTACTGTTTCTCCTTCAAGGTATTTCCTGAAGTCCTTTATCATCAGTTCCCGAAGGAGCATTGCAGATGACAAGGCTATCAGGGAAACAATAACTAAAAGGAGCAGAAATTTTGTCCAGAGGCTCTTAAGCATCTCTTTTGCCAGAAAACCTGTATCCTACGCCGTAAATTGTCGTTATGAACACAGGATTTTTGGGATCATCCTCAATTTTATGCCTAATGTTTTTAATATGCGCATCAATGCTTCTTTCGTATCCCTCAAACTGATAGCCAAGGGCATTCTCCACAAGTTCCTCTCTTGTAAATACCCTGCCGGGCGAAGACACGAGGGTATAAAGTATTTTGAATTCCGTAGGGGTAATTTTAACAGGAGCGTTTTTTCTTGTTACTTCATAACTCCTGCTGTCAATTATTAATGACCTATTGTTAAAGCTAATCGGCTCGGTTGAATCAAAATCTCCTTTTTGCGCCCTCCGCAATACAGCTTTTACCCTATATATGAGTTCTCTGGGGCTGAACGGCTTTACAACATAATCGTCTGCGCCAAGCGCAAAGCCTGCTACTCTTTCTTCTTCCGATGATTTAGATGTGAGCATAATAATGGGGAAGTCGCCAATCTCTTTGAGCTCCTGACATACCTCTTCACCGCTTTTATCAGGGAGCATTAAATCAAGTATCACAAGAAGGGGCATTTCTTTTAATGCCCCTTCTATAGCATCGCTGCCTTTTTCTGCATGGGTTACCCTGTATCCTGCGCCTTCAAGGTATACCTTTACAACTTTCGCTATTTTTTTGTCGTCTTCAACAACTAAGATAGGATGAATCATTTAATTTAAAAAAATTCTTTTAGGGTTTGCGATATTTTTGATATATCAAAAGATTGTTTTATAAGAGGCGCCTCTTTAATGATAGGCAGTCTTTCTTCATAAATCTGCCGGTTGTTTTTATAAATTACTCCTATAGGTATCCTTTCTCCCCATTCAAGTGCTTTTTTGAATGCCTCTGTCCTGTCTTCAGGGTTGTATTCCGGCTCTATATGATAAACCCGTTGCCTGTACCATTCATATGTATTTATCTTATTGAATATAACACAGGGCTGCAATATATCTACAAGCGTAAACCCTTTATGGTTTACCGCCTCTTTTATTAGCCCCTTTAGATGTTCTGTATCCCCAGCAAATCCCCTCGCTGCAAAACTGCAGTCAAGGGCTACAGCTAAAGCCATGGGATTAAATTGTTCGGCAAATACACCGAATGGCTGATTCTTTGTTATCATTCCTTCCATGCTTGTCGGAGATGCCTGTCCTTTTGTGAGGCCGTATATCTGGTTGTCATGGACAAAAAGTTTTACATTTATATTTCTCCTGATAGCGTGAATAAGGTGATTTCCGCCTTCGCCATAGCAGTCGCCGTCTCCTGCAACAGCAATTGTGAGCATTTCGTGATTAGCAAGCCTTATGGCAGTTGCAACAGGAAGTGTCCTTCCATGAAGGCCATTGAATGTATTGCATTTCAGATAATGCGGAAATTTTCCTGCCTGGCCTATGCCTGATACAATTGTAAGCTGATGAGGCTCTATGCTAAGTTCTACCATGGCATCTTTAAATGCCTTAAGGATGGGAAAATTTCCGCATCCAGGGCACCATGCAGGAGTCTGTCCCCTGTAATCATTTAAGGATGGCATATATCTCTCCTAACAAACCTTCTACAGTGAACGGTCTGCCGTCGTATCTGTTAATCATTCCTGTGAATGTATAGCCTGTCTCTGTCTTCATCAAACGGGCAAACTGTGATGTTGCATTATTTTCAACGCATATGGTCATCTTTGCATCCTTTAATGTCTTCAGGTAATTGAATTTATTTGTGGGAGGGAACGGATATATTTCGCTAAAATGCAGCATTGCAATACCCCCCCTTCTCGAATGGGGGGGTGAAAGCATGTCCACTGCCTCTTTTATTACTCCGTATGTTGAACCCCATCCGGCTATTATCACATCTGGATTAGGACTGCCGTATAAAAGCGGAGGCTCTATCTCCTGCCTTATATGCGGCAGTTTTCTGAAGAGCCTTTTATTAACCATCTTTATCCTTATGTCAGCATCTTCAACAATATGTCCTTCTTCATCATGTTCATCGCTGTCTGTCACAACTACATGTTTAGATTCCCCCGGGATGGCGAAAGGGGAAACGCCGCTGTCTGTAAATAAATGCCTTTTATATTCCGCAAGGCTGCTAAGGACCTCACCCCGGAGCCTGTAGTCATTATACTTTATCCTGCTTAAATCAAGGCTGTCAAAGGTCCATAACGAGTCGGCAAGGTGCTGGTCAGACAATATGATTACCGGTATCTGGTATTTTTCCGCGAGATCAAATGCCTTGTTTGTAAGATATAAAGCCTGCTCAGGCGTGCCGGGGGCAAAGATAACCCTCGGAAATTCCCCGTGTGCAGTGTATAAGGCAAATTGTAGTTCCGCCTGCTCTGTCCTTGTCGGAAAGCCTGTGGCAGGCCCGGGCCTTTGCCCTAAAACTATAACCACAGGGGTTTCTGTCATGGCTGATAGGGAAAGACCTTCAACCATCAATGCAAAGCCTCCTCCTGATGTGCCTGTCATTGACCTTACTCCGGCAAAAGAGGCTCCGAGAGCCATGTTTATGGCTGCTATTTCGTCTTCTGCCTGCTCAACAATAATGTTGTATTCCTTTTCTTTGCCGGCAATGTAATTCATTATGCCTGTAGAGGGTGTCATGGGATAAGCTGCATAGAATTTGCATCCCGAGGCGATAGCGCCAAATCCTATGGCATCATTGCCTCCTATTAACATTTTTGGGTCAGAAAGCGGTGTTACCGAAAAAGAACACTTCAAGCACTGTTTTGCCGCAAAGTCATAGCCTGCCATTACAGCCTTAATATTAGCATTTATAACTTCCTCGCCTTTTTTTCTGAATGCATCCCTTATTATGCCGATGAGAATGTCGATGTCCATCCCTAACATTCCGAGCACTGCGCCGGTTGCAACTGTATTTGCCATTATTTTATTGCCGCCATGCTCAACAGCGAGATTTATAAATGGAATATCAAGAAAATGCGGTTTATCATGCTTTTGTTTTATAGCTGATGAATCATAGATTATTTGTCCAATTTCCGATATTTCATCAGCGTGTTGTTGTATGCTTTCTTTGTCAAGGGCTACTAAAATATCTATTTTTTCTTTTGGCGCTGTTATGGGTTTGTCGGAAAATCTTATCTGAAAAAAGTTATGTCCGCCTCTTATTCGGGATTCATAATCCTGATGTGCAAACACATGATAACCCGACCTGCAAAAGACCTTTGCAAGGGTATCACCGATGGTCTGTATGCCCTGTCCGGCTTCGCCGCCTATTTTGATTGTATAGTCCATAAAATTACTGTTGTTTTAATACATCATCCACCCAGCTTAATGCTGCTGAAGCATTTGGAAACCCTATTGTGTTTGTGAGCAAAAGTATTGCATGCTGCACTTCTTCTGGTTTTGCCCCTGCCTCTAATGCCCTTCTTGCGTGTGAATGAACTGCGCCTTCTGATTTCACTGCTGCAGCAGCGGCAAGCTGAATAAGATGAGATGTTTTTTCATCAATAGGGCCAGCAGCCCTTACAGCCTTTCCAAGATTTTCAACAGCCCTGAAATAACTCTTAAACCTCTTTTTGATGCTCAAATACTGATCCGGTAGCTTTGACATAATTTCCTCCTCCCTGTATGATCAATTATGATTAATCCTAAATTAAGCAATAGACATGTGTCAATCTGTTACTAATTTTTGACCTGCTTCATAAGCCTCTTTTAATGCTGTAGGATGCTCAAGTATCGCGCCTTTTGCATCCACTCCAAGAAAACTTAATATCTCATGCACAGGCACGCTTATTGTTCTGAAAAATGCCCTTGCTGTTGCGCCGGCGCACTGTTCTCCTTCCTGCTTTTTCATCCCGCCTACAAGCAATAGAAGACCCTTTCTTCCGTATCGTCCTTCTAAAATTGGTTTATTTAATAAATACTTCTCACACCATAATGATTGACACCTGTCAATCATTATCTTTGCCTGTGCGCTTATGCCGAAAAAGAAAATAGGTGAGGCTAATATTATCCTGTCTGCCTCCCTTATTGAGTCGTATATTTCGTCCATATCATCGTTTATGATGCACTTGCCAGTTTTATCGCATCCTCCGCAGTCCTGGCATGGCTTTATATTCATAAAATTAAGCTTAAAGAGCTTTACATCATTGCCTGATTCATATATCGGCTTTAAAGTCTCTTTAAGGAGAATATCCGTATTTCCGTCTATCCTCGGACTGCCGTGAAATGCAGTTACCTTCATCTTAAAATTTCTGGTGATATTCCTTTACCTTTTTTGCAAACTCTCTTCCAAATTCATAACACCTTGTTTCATCCTCAAATGAGGGCTTATACAGTATCTGTAAACCGGGTTCAAAAATCTCAAACCCTATCCTTTTGAATTCTTCATATGCCTCTTTAACTGCGCCGCCGCCCCATCCATAACTGCCAAAAGCGCCCGCAATACGGTTTTTGGGTCTTAGTCCACGAAGATGTGTAAGAAATTCCGCTATAGTTGGATACATAATGTTGTTAAGAGTCGGGGTGCCTATCAAACATCCCCTTGATTTCCAGAGCTCCTTTATCGCAATGCTCATTGGTGTAGCCCTTAGCTTAATGACCTTGCATTCAACTCCTTCGTCTTTTATCCCCTGCATTATAGGCAGTGTCATCTGCTCTGTGGCGTGCCACATAGTGTCATAAATAATTGATACGGATAAGTCTGCCTTTCCGCCTGCCATATCAAGATACATCTGGAGCACCTTTTGAGGATTTGCCCTCCAGATAATGCCGTGATCCGGCGCTATCATGTCTATTTCTAGCCCCAATTTTTGAATTTCGGATATTTTATTCTTTATCAGTTGACCGAACGGCATAAGGATGTTTGCATAATAATCAATAACAGCATCATCTAATTTTGCCATTGATTCGCAGGTTATAAACTCATCATCAAACCTTACAGCAGATGCCATGTGCTGCCCAAATGCATCCTGACTGATAAGTATCTTATCTTCCTTTATATATGTCATCATTGAGTCAGGCCAGTGAAGCATGGGAGTTTCTATAAAGAGAAGTGTCCTTTTGCCTATGTTAAGCGTATCACCTGTTTTTACAATTTTTATATTCCATTTAGATGTATCAAAAAATCTGTCAAGACCCTTTTTGCCTTTGTCAGTCATATAAATTGTGGCATTTGGTGTTAAATCCATTATTTTATCAATGCTTGTTACATGGTCGTTTTCAATGTGGTTAATTACAATGTGTCTGATTCTTGACGGCTCCACAACGGACTTTATATTTTTAATGGTGATGTCTGCAAAGTCGTATTTAACTGTGTCAAGGAGTGTTATTTCATCGTCAATTATGAGGTAGTTGTTGTATGTAGTTCCGCGTGGAGTTTCATAGCCGTGGAAATCCCTTATAGCCCAGTCGATTGCACCAACCCAGTATATGCCATTTTTTATTTCAACAGCCTTCATAAATCCTCCTCAACTAATCTTCCGCTTCATTCTTTTAGACGCTCAAAAACCCGCTATTGTTAACTTACCTCTCCAACTTCCTGCAAGATGCGAACATAAAGTTCCTTGCCTATCCAAAAACCCGCTTTGACAAGCAAATTGTTAAGCAAGGGTTTTATCTCGCCAATTATTCCCTTACGCTTTGCAACAACAAGTACGCCGAGAAGCCCCATGTGCGCAAGTCCGAACCGTGCAGAAATTTGTCTGCCTCGTCTCTCATCGATGAGCAGGAGATCCGCCTTCAACTCCTTCGCCAGCGCAATTGCCTCAGCTTCGCCGGGATGCAGCTCAATCGCCAGTGAATCGGTAAACGATCTGTCGGCTACAGAGCGGATATCAAGCCACATTGGCAGCTCTATGTCCACAGAAGAAAGCTCCCTCTGAACTTCTTCAGGTATCGATACCACCCCATAAAGCTGTTGAAGAATGTCCAGCCGTCCGATGACAGCAAGATTCATAATAGGTGATGTATCTGCAACTATTATCATCACTACGCCACTTTTTCGATAGTCTTAAGATCTTCCTCGAACTCATTAAGACCGTAATGAACAGGGATTTGCCTGCTCGCCAGCAAATGCTGAAATTGCAGCCTGTTCATGCCAGCAAGACTGCTTGCCTGTCCCAGTGTCAGCTTTTCTTTTTGAAACAATAAAACCGCAAGTTCTTGTTTCAACTCATCCTCGGTCATATGAGTAGCATTTAAAATATCATTGGAAATAACTATACCCATTTTCATTCCTCCATGTTTCATGTTTTCTTATATTTTAGCATATTAGTATCCGAAGTATCCGACAGTTAATTGTGCCCCGTTAGAAAACCCAAAAACAGAGATAGAG
>DBNT01000003.1 GCA_002299835.1 Nitrospiraceae bacterium UBA665
GTCATTCCCGAAGTTCTTAATCGGGAATCCAGTTCCTTTAAAATCAACGACCCCCGATTAATACCTTCGAGGGCAGGCTTCTGGATTCCAGCTTTCGCTGGAATGACAGACTTTAGGCATAAAAACATACTTTTGCAAGAGCCTCACTTATTTACTTATTTACTAAAATCTCCTGCGATGAGATTTTTTAATGTTATAGTATTCAAATATGATTCTATCTGTTCACCGAGAGCCTTCCACAACAAATGAGTAATACACCTGTCTGCCCTCACGCATCCCTCTGACGGGTCAAGGCATGATGTAATCGCAAAAGGACCTTCCAGTTCATTTAAAATTGATGCTATGCTTATATCTTCCGGTCTTTTACTCAACAAGTATCCGCCGCCAGGCCCTTTTCTGCTCATTATGAGGTCCGCTTTTCTAAGTTTGTTAAGTATCTGTTCAAGATATGCAACAGATACATCCTGTCTTTTAGAAATTTCCTTGATAGTTACAGGGCTGTCTGGAAAGCCTCTTGCTATTTCAAACATAGCCCTTACACCATATTGTCCTTTTGTAGATAATCTCAGCATGATACTATGCTATAATAGCCTACTATTTTTGTCAAGTATTATTGCAAAAAATAGACTAATTAGCGTTGTGCGATAAGCGTCGTGTGTTGTGTGCTTAACACTTAACGCTTGACGCATGACGCTAATTAGCCTATTTCGCTTTTTCCTCAAACAAAATCTCTTCCTGCCTATCCTTCATTATCCTGACAAGTTCTTCATAAGACTGGGAGCGAATTATCTTGTTAAACTGATTCCTATAGTTGCTTATAAGGCTAACACCTTCTATTACAACATCATATACATCCCATTTAGTATTCTTTTTAAGAAGCCTGTACCTTATGGGTATCTCGACAGTTCTCCCTGTGATTACTTTTGTATCCACATCTGCAAATTCTCCATCTATCCTTTCGCCTACATAAATTATCTTCTCATCAGTATAGCGCTCTATCCGGTTTATATACGACCTTTCTAAAAGATCGCTAAAAAGCGTCACAAATTCTTTTCTCTCTTCTATAGTCCTTGCCCGCCAGTGAATGCCAAGCGCCCTTTTTGCCATTTCTTCAAAATCGAATTTCTCATTCGCCACCTTGCGTATAGCTGCCCTTCTTTCTGCTGCATATTCCGGTTTTTTTAGTCTTTTGTCCCTTAAAATCTCTATGATATTATCAACTGCCTCTTTAACCTGACGCGTAGGTTCTTTAGCATAAGCAAGAGAAGCAGTGAAAAGTAAAAAGTGAACAGTGAGCAGTATAAAAGTAACGAACATCAAAGATTTAAGTTTCAAGTGGCAAGTCACAAGTTTTTTCTTGAATTTTGAATTTTGAATATGGCTTTCCATTGCTACACCCTCCCTATTTTATATCTACCAGATCCATTCCGGCGGCGTATAAAAGATTTGCGAAAGACATCCTATGATTAAATACAGAACGTATATAATTGGCCTTTGTCTGCGCATATATGACTGCAGCTTCTCCTATTTCTTCAGCCTCGCCTATGCCCATATCAAAGTTAAGCATTGCTGTAACAACCCATTTCCTTGCATTTTTATGGGCTTTTTCAAGCGCTACAATGTTTTTTTCAGCCTCCTGAAAATCAAGATATGCCTTTCTGACCTGAAAAGGAATTGCCCCTTCAGCAAATCTCTTTTTTTCGGTAAGCTTATAATACTCAGCCTCTGCCTCCTTCACCCTTCCCTTTGTTATCCCAAAATCAATAGACCATTTAAGTCCCATAAATAAAGCGCCATAGGCATGGTTAAAATGGTCAAATACATATGGATTGTTTATCCTGTCCCTGTTAGTAGCGCCGGCAGCAGATGCCCTAAGTCCAACAAAAAGCTGTGGATAAAAACCGCTTCTTTCGGCTCTTACAAGCGCATTTCTGGCATTAAGCCCCTCTTTCAGTTGAATAAATTCTGGCCTCATCTTTTTGGCATTTCTTAAATATTGTGCCAGTTCTGCAGGTATTTTGTCCTCCGGCGTAAGTGTTGAATCAGCTATGTCGAAATCAATATCCCGAGGCAATCCCATGATGGTTATTAGGGCATCCCTTGCAAGCGCCGCACCTTTTTCTGCTTCATTAAGGTTTCTTTCAACCTCTCCGAGAAATGCCCTGAGTTTAAAAAGATTTGCCTCATCAGCCCACGGAGAGCCAATCTCAATCTGCCGCTCGGCTTTTTTTATAGCATCTATCAGGTCGTCTTTTATCTTTAGCACAAGGTTCCTCATGTCCATTGCAAGGAGCAGGCTGTAATAAAGCTCTTTTGTCCTAAGAACAATATCCGATGTCTTTTTGTCAGTGCCTGCCTGTGCAACCTTTATGCCGCTTAAAGCAGCCTCCCTATAGCCTGCTATCTTTCCAAAAGTATATATAGGCTGAATAAGTGTAACCTCAACACTGCCAAAAACACCGTTAATAGATGTTGATTTAACATCTGTTCTTAAAAAATCGCTTTTCCTTGCCTCCGGAGAAGGACCTGTTATGGCAAATAACTCAATTTGCGGATACATAGCAGAATCCGCCTGCATCTTTCTATATTTATAGACCTCTTCTTCATATCGCGCCTCGCCTATTTCGGGACTGACCTCAATAGCCTTTCTTATGCATTGCTCCAGATTCAAAACAATCCTCTGTCTGTCCTGACCATATACATCAGCCGGTAGCCAGCAGCCAGTAGCCAGTAAAACAGTAACGAGTAACGAGTAACGAGTAACGAGCATCAAAGATTTAAGCTTCAAATCACAAGTCACAAGTTTTTTCTTGAATTTTGAATCTTGAATCTTGAATATGGCATCTTTAATATGGCTTTCCATTGCTACACCCTTCCAAATATAAATTTCGAAATTATTTCCTCAATATCAATAGCAGACTCTGTTTCCCTCAGTCTACCGCCATCAGGTATAATCCTGTCTGACCCTCCGGGTGTTATCTGGATATACCTTTCGCCAATAAGTCCCTTTGTCTTTATTGAAGCAATTGCATCTTCCTGCAATTCAACATCATATCTAATTGTTAACTCAACCAACGCCTGATAGTCTTCATTAAGCCTTATACTCTTTACCTTTCCTACTTCAACACCTGCTATTTCTACAACTGAGCCAGGCTTAATCCCGCCAGCCCTCTCGAACTCTGCATATACAGTATAACCCCTGACGCCTATCATTTCAAGCCTTCCAAGTTCTACAGATAAATATCCGAGGGCAATAATGCCTATCAGCACAAATATGCCTACTGCAAGTTCAAGATCAAATTTTCTCATCCACTTTCCTCCTTATGGTTTAAAAGAAGGGGCTTCTATGCCTATTATAAACTGTTTGACTACAGGATTTAAAGAGTTTTTAATCTCATTTGGCGTCCCTGCCTCTACTATAGTGCCATTGTAAAGCATTGCCACCCTGTCTGCAACATCAAATATTTCCGGTATGTCATGGCTTATTATAATGCCTGTAAAACCATATTTTTCATGAGTAGAAATTATAAGCCTGTGAATTGAATTCAATATAACAGGGTCTAATCCTGTGGCAGGCTCATCAAAAAAAATTATTTTGGGTTCCGATATAAGCGCACGCGCAAGAGCGACTCTCTTTTTCATACCACCGCTTATTTCAGCAGGATATTTTTTCTCCATACCCCATAGTCCCACATCTTCAATCGCCTGTGCTGCCCGATCGTTTATTTCCCCTTTGCTGAGTCTTGTTTTTTCTACAAGAGGAAACGCAACATTTTCATAAACAGTCAAGGAATCAAATAATGCGCCTCCCTGAAATACAACACCGAGTTTCTCCCTTATTCTATCAAGCCCTTTTCCGCGAAGCTTTGTGATATCTACATCGTCAATAATTATGCTGCCCCTGTCAGGTTTAAGAAGGCCAAGAAGGTGTTTTAAAAATACGCTTTTGCCGCTTCCGCTTTTGCCTATTACAGCCATCAATTCCTTATCATGAATGGTCAAATCAACGCCATTCAGCACCTTCTGACTGTCAAATGATTTTTCAATGCCTATAACTTTTATCATAATAATATCGATCCAAGGAAATAATTCCATATCAAAATCATTACAGATGACATAACAACAGCCTCTGTTGTTGACCTGCTTACACCTGCTGCGCCGTAGCCAGTATAATAGCCCTTGTAACAGCATATCCACGACACTAAGATGCCGAAACTCACAGACTTATAAAAACCTATCATAATATCTTCCATATCTACAAAGGCTTCCATCTGCGGAAAATATACGGCTTCGCTCACACCAAGGAGTTTAACACCAACAACATATCCGCCATAGATGCCTACCAGGTTGAATATGGCTGTCAGCAGAGGAAAAACAACAATAGCGGCAATAATATTAGGAACAATAAGATAACGGAAAGGGTTAAGCGCCATTACAGTAAGGGCGTCTATTTGTTCGCTTATTCTCATCATCCCAATCTCTGCGGTAAGCGCAGAGCCTGCCCTTCCAGTAACCATCAAGGCTGACAACACTGGACCGAGTTCTCTTATCAGGGTAAGGGCTATGGCAGGACCCAAAAGCGCTTCAGCACCGAACTTCATCAGGGTATTGAACAACTGAAGAGCAAGCGCCATGCCTGTGAATGTGCCTGTAAGAATAATGATTATGAGTGACTTATTTCCGAAAAATCTTATCTGTTTTAAAAGCTGTCTGAATTTAAAAGGAGGAGTAAATATATAATAAAATGAGTTCATCAGAAAAATGAACATATGCCCCATTCTCCTCAGCACTGAAATCGCTCCAGAACCAATAAATCTTAAAAATTCTTCTATCCTGTTTAGCATATTTTAAACCCCTCTTGCATCATATCCATAAATATATTTATGCAGTTGCAGGTTAAGCCTTACGGGCAGCCTGTCATGTATTATCCATCCGGCGAGATCAGAAGGCAAAAGCATTCCATGGGCAGGTGAAAAAAGTATTCTGCGATTATCAGACCGAGCACCAAATGCTTTGGTGCTCTTGCCGGTTAATCTATAATCCTTTATAAAATTTTTTGCCCATTCATAGTCATTCCTGTCAGTAATCACAAACTTAACCTCATCTCTATCTTTGAGATATTTAAGATTGAGCAAATCCATATTCTTAAACATGCCGCTTGCAGGTGTTTTGATGTCCATTATAATAATCGCCCTTTTATCCAAATCCTTTATGCTAATGCTCCCGTTAGTTTCAATGAGGACAGTAAAGCTGCTGTTCAGCAGCCTTTCTACAAGAACTGAGGTCTCTTTCTGCATTAAAGGCTCGCCTCCGGTTATTTCTATAAGACTTATGCCAAAACTGTGTACGGATTTAATAACCTCTTCAATAGACATATCCTTGCCTTCGCTATCCCGCGCATAAGCAGTATCGCAGTATACGCATATGAGATTACATCCAGACAATCTCACAAAAACGCATGGAAGCCCTGCATATGTTGATTCTCCTTGTATGCTTGCAAAAATCTCGCAGACCTTCATTAGCGCGTCTCTAAAGTCCTTATTAATGCCTCTGCCTTTTTCAAGGTCTCGTAATATTCCCTTTCGGGGTCTGAATCGGCAACAATCCCGGCTCCTGCCTGCACATAGGCAAAACCATTCTTAATCACAAATGTTCTGATTATTATATTTAAATCCATGCTGCCAGAAAAACCAATATAACCCAGAGAACCTGTATATGGACCCCTCGCTACAGGCTCAAGTTCGTCTATTATTTCCATGCATCTCACCTTTGGAACACCTGTTATCGTCCCCCCCGGAAATACTGCTTTTATGACATCAAAACAGGTTTTGTCTTTTCTTAAAAGTCCTCTTATATTTGACACAATATGGATAACATGGGAATAATCTTCTGTAATCATAAGTTCGTCAACTTCCACGCTGCCGTATTCAGACACCCTGCCTATGTCGTTCCTTTCAAGATCTATAAGCATTATATGCTCTGCCCTCTCCTTTTTATTCAGCAAAAGTTCAGCCCTCATCATCTCGTCTTCACTGAAATCCTGTCCTCTTGGTCTTGTGCCTGCTATAGGCCTTGTTTGTATAACCCCGTCTTTTACCATTATCAGCCTTTCTGGCGAGGAACTCACAATGCAGTAATCTTTAAAATCAGCATATGCAGCAAAAGGCGACGGATTAATACGCCTGAGCGTTTTGTATATCTGCCATGAGTCTGCATCACCTATATAGCAGAAAATCCTCTGTGACAGATTTGCTTGAAATATATCACCTGCTCTTATATAGTCCTTTGCCTTCCTCACAATATCCATATATTGTTCTTTGGACATCTCATAATTGAGTTCAAGAGTTGAGGAGTTAGAGAGATGAGGAGTTAAAAAATCTTTTCTTGGCATCAACTCCTTAACTCCAAAACTCCTAACTCTTAACTCTTCACTCTTTACTCTCAACTCTTCACTTGCTTCCTCATATGCCATGCTCCAATCAATATGTGAAATGTCTCTATAGCCAAATTCCGTATGTCTTGCTCCTGGGCATATAATTGTCCATGCCTTTTTGTTCAAATGGTCAAAGGCTATAACTTTGTCTGCCATCAAAAGATGTGCATCTGGAACCTTAAGGTCGTCAATAACATTCCGTGGTATATTTTCTATATACCTGACAAAATCATAACTCAATAAACCGATTGCACCACCCTGAAAAGGCGGAAGCAGAGAATCAGCTTTCTGGGGATAAGCTGTTATAAGCTCTTTTAGCTTTTCAAGCGGCTGTCTAAAACAAACCGAATGCTTTGACCCGGAATTTCCCGGCTTCAACTCTATATTTATTTCGCCGTCTTTAACTCTGAAAATAAGATAAGGGTCAAAGGCGATAAAAGAATATCTGGCTATCTTATAATAGCCCTTTACGCTCTCAAGAAGAACCGAATTGTCATTGCAACCGGACTCTTCATAGACCTTATATGGCTCAGCGTAGGGGATTTCTATGTAAAGCGGGGGTATGCATCTATTTTTAACTGTATCTAAAAAATCTCTTTTGCTTAAATTTAACTTCATATGTAAAAGGTCATGGGTTATAGGTTATAGGAATATTCATTTTTACCCATTACCTATTGCCTTCTTTATGCCGTCAGCATCTCTAATGAAATAAGCTCAAGGGCATTAACCGGATCTTTATGTTTCAGTATTCCTCTGCCCATCACAATATAGTCAGCGCCGTTTCTCAGCGCTTCTTTCGGGGTTGCGGTCCTCATCTGGTCGTCTGGAGGAGTCCATGAAGGTCTAATGCCAGGCGTGACAACAAGAAAGTCCTGTCCGCATTCCTGTTTTATCATTGAAATTTCATGGGGCGAGGCAACAACGCCGTCAAGTCCTGACTTTCGGGCTAAAGACGCAAAATGTTTTACCTGTGTTTTCACGCTATAGCGCGCCCCAACCTCATTTTTTAGTATTTCGTTATCAATGCTCGTAAGCACTGTCACCCCTATTATCAACGGCCTGCTCATGTTTTCCTTAAAACAGACTTCATCAACAGAATCACGGCACCGCTTCATCATTTCAAGCCCGCCTGATACATGGATATTAAACATATATACACCGTGTCTGGCTGCTGCTACAGCCGCCTTTGAAACAGTATTGGGAATATCGTGAAATTTGAGGTCAAGGAATACCTTTTTCCCTTTAGATTGAATATCCCTTACCACTGCCGGCCCCGCTGTGACAAACAGCTCAGAGCCAACCTTGAATACCGCTGCATAATCGCCAAGACTGTCAACGATGCTAATCGCCCTGTCAGCATCAGATACATCAAGTGCTATTATGAGCTTTTCTTTCCATTTCTTGGGACATTTCTGGGGCATATCTACATTTTTGGAAGAGTTATTCCCTTCTGCGCCTGATATTTACCGGCTTTGTCTTTATAAGAAACTTCACATATCTCAGATGCCTGCAAAAAAATCAACTGTGCTATGCCTTCGTTGGCATATATCTTTGCCGGAAGCGGAGTGGTGTTAGATATTTCAATAGTTACATGACCTTCCCATTCAGGCTCAAGAGGAGTAACATTTACGGTAATGCCGCATCTTGCATATGTTGATTTTCCGAGGCATATAACCAAAACATCTCTGGGTATCCTGAAATATTCCATAGAACTTGCAAGGGCAAAGGAATTTGGAGGGATTATACATACATCGCCCCTGAAGTTGACAAAACTTTTTTCGTCAAACTTCTTCGGGTCAACTACAGTATTGTTAATATTTGTGAATATTTTAAACTCATCGCCTATCCTCATGTCATAACCGTACGAACTAACGCCATAAGAAATCACGCCTTTTCTGACCTGTTTTGCGTTAAAAGGCTCTATCATGCCCTTACTGGACATATCCTTTATCCATCTGTCGCTTTTAACCATAAAGCCCCCTAACTACTACCGAACATCTAAATTATCCTTTTACTCCCTCTATTAATTTAAGTCCGTATCTGTCATGTGCAAATGGATGGACATCCGGAAATTTCGAAAAAAGCCAGCCCCTAAATATGCTCTGCCCCGCTTCAAAAACCTCAACCCTTACAGCAGGGCTGTTGGGGTTATTGCTCGCCGATGTAATAGTTGGGCCGTCCATCGTAAAATCTGGAAGAAATTCGCCAACGGCTACTTTCAGATTGGTGTTCGGAATATTAAATTCCGAGCCTATTTTTACTACATATTCAGCGCTCTTTTTAGATGCCCTGTCTTCAAATGCCAGTTTAATTTTAGACCACGATGCCTTTACATCATCAGGCACAACAACAGTCCTTTCCACTCTCGGACCCATCGTGCCATGAGGCGATGCCATAGGCATACCGGCAGGCGATTCTGCTATGGGAGCCCTGGGAATAGGTTGTTCTTCTTTCTTGCCGCATGCACCAGCAGAAACTGCCAATGCAAAGCCCAATGCTACTGCTAAAAACTTTTTCTTCATCAAAACCTCCTCCATATCAAAGTATCAAAGTATCAAAGTATCAAAGTATCAAAGTATCAAAGTATCAAAGTATCAAAGGCTCTGACACTCTGACACTCGGTAACTCTGACACTTCAAGTGTTACTCGTTATTCGTTATTAGTTATT
>DBNT01000098.1 GCA_002299835.1 Nitrospiraceae bacterium UBA665
GAGAGTCTCTCCCGTCAAGGGGGAGGGAATCAAGAGAGTCTCTCCTGTCAAGGGAGAGGGAACAGTTTTAGAATTTCTAAATCGGGATTTGAATGGGCAATTCGGGGCATAAAAATTTATAGAAAATATGTTAAAGTATTTAAAAAGTCTTAAATGCCTTAAATAGATACAGCAAGTTGCAAGAATAATATAAAGCATTGGTTAAATTATGATTAATGAAGAGGCAATAAAAACCTATCTTAAGCAAAAGTTCAAGGATGCTGTTTATATAGATATAACAAAACTTGGCAAAGGCGTTCATGGCGTTGGGTTTCTTATAAAAATTCAAACACATGAGGGAATAAAGCAGTATGTGATAAAAGACCTTTTCCCAGAAGGATTAGGGCATGACTATCCATCAGACAGAGCTCATGTTTTTCTTTTAGGACTTCAAGCATATAATGAACTTCCAAAACATGCAAAAGCCATTGATGTGCTTGCAGAAATGTCTGACGGCTCCATAAAATCTATTGGCGGCGGAAAGGAATATTATCTTTTAATGGAGCAAGTTAAAGGAAGAGACTACTTTAATGATTTAAAAGACTATGCAAATAAAGACAAGCTCAACTCTATAGATATAAAAAAGATAAAGGCAATGGCATCATATCTTTCAGATATTCATTCTATAAAAAAAGATTCACAGTCTTTGTACTGGAGAAAAATACGAGATACTATAGGACACGGAGAATGCCTGATGGGTGTATTTGATATATACCCTGATGGGACATTAAGCTATGAAGAAATGGCAGAAATAGAAAAAATGTGCATTGATTGGAGAGCAAAGCTTAAGCATAAAGCTCATCGACTGTGTCAGATTCACGGGGATTTCCATCCGGGAAATATATGGTTCAAAGAAAATCCCCCCTCACCCCCCTTTAGCAAAGGGGGGATGGGGGGATTTGAAATTGACTTTGTTCTTCTTGACAGGAGCAGAGGGCCTTTTGGAGAGCCTGCTGATGATGTTACTGCTCTTTGTATTAACTATATCTTTTTTTCTGTAATGTATTATGGGGATTTAAGAGGTGCATATCTTGAAGGCATTAATCTATTTTTTGATGAATATTTAAAATTAACAAAGGATGAAGAACTACTTAAAGTGCTTGCCCCCTTTTTTGCTTTCAGAGGAGCAGTTGTGGCAAATCCGGTATTTTATCCTGAACTTAGCAGTGAGTCTCGCAATAAGATATTTAATTTTGTTAAAACAGTATTACTTTCGGATGTTTTCGAAATTAAAAGGATTAACGATTATCTTAGCACATAAAAGATTTAGTCATCCTTTGTAATTTATATAATTTTCCCATATTAGCAGCAGTTCTTTTGTAGCAATGAGGTCTCCTACACAATATCGGGCAATATCTACATAACGGCCGGATTTGTAAAGGTCTTTTACCTCATAACCTGTAATGCCTTCTGTCTTCGGGCTTTTTATGCCAAATGCTCTACACCATATATCAAGACTGAATTTCCTTTTTGAGGCCCCGTGGAATGTCAAACAGTCAAAAAGATCAATATGCGTGCTATTGTATCTGTTAGGCATGAGGTTTCTTGCCGGCTTTATTCTGTTTGCAGCGGAGCGAATCATTATGAAAGGACAATCAAATCCTCTGCCGTTGAAAGTTATAAACTGGTCATATGTTTTTACAGCATTCCAGAATTTCTGGATGATTTCTGCCTCTGTTCCGCATTCATATCTTATTTCATTTTCTTCAAATGGCAGGAACATTTCTCCTTGGGTTTGAAAATAGACAGCGCCTTTGTTTGAATCAGGATTGAGCATTCCTATAGCTACTATTTCTCCGGTGAGGGGGTAAAAAGAAAGACTTTCTTTAACCTTCTCTTCATCTTCTTCGGTCTCTGTCCATCTGAGCAGATATTGTTGAGTTGAAGGATGAAGTGTATTGAAGTCAGCTCCGACTGTTTCTATATCAAAGATAATTCTACCCATAACTCATAGCAAAAATTCCGTGAACCGTGCCGTAATCCGTGAACGGACACGGACAACGGACACGAAACACGATTACGCTGCCCTATCGCGTATTGTCTCAAAAACTCTCCATGCCCTGAGCACATCTATTGCCCTTTGTAGTTGTATATCATCTTTTTCATCTACTTCTAATGGACCCTTTTGTCTTACTACAGGTTGCTCTTTGCCGTTTTTTGCCTCAAGCTTTACTTCAATGTCTGGAGTTATGCCAATACCTTGGATACTTGTTCCCTTTGGGGTATAATATCTTGCAGTAGTAAGCTTTAGTCCTGATCCGTCTCTCAAAGGGATAAGGCTCTGCACAGAGCCTTTGCCAAAGGTTTGCACCCCAATAACTACAGCTCTATTCCAGTCTTTTAATGCTCCTGCAACAATCTCAGAAGCGCTTGCGCTGCCTTGATTGACAAGGACAACCATCGGAATATCAATATAATCTGCCTTTTGTTCTTCAGTGAAATATTCTACCCTATCTCCAGCCCTGCCTTCTATGTACACTACCAGCTTTTTTGGGGGCAAAAACAGGTCTGTTACTTCTACAGCGCTACTTAGCAGTCCACCGGCATTATTTCTTAGGTCTAAAATCAAAGAGGACATTCCTTGTTTTTTAAGTTTACTGAGAGCAGAAGATAAGTCAGAAGCTGTTGGCTCCTGAAATTGTGTCAGCCTTATATAACCAATATTGCCGTGAAGCATTTTTGATCTCACGCTCTGTACTTTTATTACATCCCTGACAATATTAAAGTCCACTGGTTCTTTCCAGCCTTCTCTCATAATGGTTATTATAATCGCTGTGCCTTTTGGCCCCCTCATTTTTGTAACAGCTTCATGCAAGCTCATATTTTTTGTGGACTCTCCTGATATTCTTATTATCCTGTCGCCAGCGAGTATGCCTGCCCTATGAGCTGGTGTATCTTCAATCGGAGTTATTACTGTTAACACATTATCTTGTATTGCAATTTGTATGCCGAGCCCGCCGAATTCGCCCTTCTTCTCAACATGTAGTTCTTTAAAAGCCTCTGGTGAAAGATAGCCAGAATGCGGGTCAAGGGAATTAAGCATACCCCTGATGGCACCTACCACTAAGTCATTTGTTTTAACATCTTCTACATAGTGTCTCTTTATATGGCCTAGAACTTCTGTAAATGTTCTGAGCTCTTCATAGCCACCTTGCGCATTTACGGTATCAACAGCCCATTTGCCCACTACTGTAAGCAAAATTGCCACTGTAAAAACTGTGCTAACAACAAGCCATTTTTTCTTTAAAAACATCTTTATCCTCCATTAGTATTAAGCTATTAAGTTATTAAGATTTACCCATTTACTTAATTACTCAATTACTTATTTACTATTTCTGATTACGAACTATTTTCTCAGCCATTGCTGGGGGTCTACAGGTCTTCCTTTATGCCTTATTTCAAAATATACACCATTTATTCCAAGTGCGCTGGATTCCCCTGTTTCACCTATTATAGCATTTTCTTTTATTATAGCTCCATTTTGAAAAAAAATCCTTGAAAGATTTCCATAAAGCGTATGGTAGCCACCCCCATGACTGATTATGACCAGTTGACCATAACCTCTAAATTCGTCTGCAAATATCACTCTGCCTTCATGGACAGCCCTTACCGGTGTGCCTCTATCTGCATTGATGTGTATGCCGCTTCTAAAAACAGGTAGATTAAGCAAGGGATCAACCTGGCTTCCAAACTGTGTTGCTATGCTCCCATGCACAGGCCATGGCAGCCTCCCCCTGAGCCTTGCAAACCCGCTTTCGGCATGAGGCATCTCCTCCTGTCTTATTGCAGGTTCTCTTCTTGTTGGCTCTCTTCTGTCAGCTCTCTTTTTTTGCAGTTCCCTTTGTCGTCTTTCTTTTTCACGCCTTTCAGCCTCCCGGATTATGCGCTCAAGCCTTCTTGATGCCTCTTCCATTTCTCTAATGGACAGTTCGTAAGACCTTCTTTCCTTTCTTGCGCTGACTAAAAGGGTTTCTCTTTCCCTCTTCCTTTCTTTTAAATCCTCTTCTAATTTTGCAAGCTTTGCTTCTTTAGATTTGAGATTTAAAGAGAGTCTTTTTAGTTCTTTCTGTTTTTTGCTTAAAGCAGAAACTGCCTCCTTATATCTGTTAATTAATGCATAATCATAAGCCGAGATGTTTTCAATATATCGTATCAGCCTTAGTGTTTGTGATATATCTTTCCCACTAATGATAATTAAAAATATGTCATCCTGTCTTGCTGCCCTTTGCAAGGCTCGCAGTCTTTTTTTAAGGAGGCTATGCTGCAAATTAAGTCCTGCCTGCATATTGTTAATATTTGTTTGCAGTTCAGAAATATTGCCCTCAATACGATTTATGCTATTGCGCTGCTTTGTAAGTCGGGTTTCTATGTCGTTGAGTTCTCTGGTTACCTTTCTTAATTCTTCAATAGCTGACCGTTCTACTTTTTTGGCTGATTCAAGTTTTTGCTTTTGTGTTTTTAATTCCTGCTGCAGTTTTCTGTATTCATCCCTCTGATTTTGGGCAAAAACATTCGGGGGCAGAAGACAGAATACAGAAAATAGAAGACAGAAGACAAAAAACAGAAGTTGAGAAGTTGAGAAGTTGAGAAGTTGAGATTTCTTATCTTCCCAGCTTATTATCTTCTTAACTTCTTTTTCTGTCATCTCTGCCACAAAAAATCTTCGATTTTTTGTGGACCCCATCTGACTCCTGACTCCTGACTTCAAAGCCTTAATCTCCCGACAGCAATAATAGAACCAGTTATACCAAGAATGCTTCCCGCTACAGGGAGTAGAAACAATATCTCGATAGGAAAAATTAGGGCACCAAGCATTGGCATTATAGCGCTGATGTTATATGTTATGCCGAAATAAAAAGCAAGTGCGCCAAGAGCACCCAAAATGCCCCCGGCAAAGCCGATAAAGCCCCCCTCAATAATGAAGGGGGTTCTTATGAAACCGCCTGTGGCTCCGAGGAGTGCTATAATTTCTATCTCAGACCTTCTCCTGTAAAAAAGGATATTTACTGAGCTATAAATTACAAAGACTATCCCGGAGGTTACCGATACGAATATTATCATACTCATATTTTGCACAGACCTCTTTAAAAGATAGACTGTTTCTGCGATTTCTTCTCCATAATATACATTGTCAATCCCTGGTATTTTTTTTATCTCTTCGGCGAGTCTTTTTACATAAGCAGACTTTACAATCTCTTCTTGCAGCCTTATCTCAATCGAAGGTGTCAGAGGGTTTTCCTCTAATCCTTCAAGGAGGGCAATTGATTCCGTTAGAGCCTGCTTAAGTTCCTGCATGGCTTCATCCTTTGAGATATATTTTAGATGTACAATCTCATTTTTTCTGTCGAGACTGGAGATAATTTCTTGTGTCTGTTCTTTTGTAAGATTGTCTTTTAGGTATGCAACCATAGAGAATCGCTCAGGAAGACCTTTTGCGGCTATATCTATATTATAAAGAAATAAGGAGATAAGGGTAATTATCAGGAGACTTGATGCAACGGTGAAAATAGAGAGGGCATTAATCCACTTTTCCCTGCAGAGGCTCTGAAAAGCCGATTTAAAAGAATACGGCAAAGCCATTATCCACCCCCCTCTTCTGTCATAACCCCTCTGTCAAGCCTTAAAACCCTTTTGCCCGAATGCCTGAACAATTCCCTGTTATGTGTTGCTATTAATATTGTAGTTCCTTGAATGTTTATATCCAGAAATAGACGCATAATATCTACTGTAGTATTAGAGTCAAGATTTCCTGTTGGTTCATCAGCAAGTATAAAGAGGGGTTCAGACACAATTGCCCTTGCTATCGCTGCTCTTTGCATCTCTCCTCCGGACAGCTTTCTTGGATAACTGTTTGCCTTTTGCCGCAAATGGACTTTTTTCAATGCATCAAAGACAGCGTCTTTAATGTCTCTTTCGCTCCTGCCCTTAACTCTCAAGGCAAGTGCGACATTGTCAAATACAGATAAATTATTTATTAGCTTAAAATCCTGAAATACCACACCTATATTTCTTCTAAGAAGCGGTATCCATGAGGGCTTTAAAGAAGCAAGATGAAAGTCTCCTATAACAATATCACCTTCATCCGGGTATTCAGAAAGATATAAGAGTTTTAAGAGAGTTGACTTGCCTGCTCCTGTAGGTCCTGTGATGAATAGCATTTCTCCCTTTTGCGCGGAAAAACTTATGTTTCTCAGGATGGTTTCAGATTCGTAATATTTTGAGACATTCTGAAATGTAATCATAGCTTTACAGTCATTAAGTAAATGTCGTTAGTTAATGACTCAATGACTTAATGACCCAAATCCAGATTTAGAAATTCTAAAACTGTTCCCTCTCCCTTGACAGGAGAGACTCTCTTGATTCCCTCCCCCTTGACGGGAGAGACTCTC
>DBNT01000053.1 GCA_002299835.1 Nitrospiraceae bacterium UBA665
CTTGAAATGAGAAAGAACCATTTATTTTCCATAAAATCTCCTCTACCCCCCTTTTAGTATTGTCAAAAGTTTTAAAGCTTTTAGCTTTAAAACTTTTGACAATTCCCCTCTTTTCCAAAGAGGGGAATCCACAGAAAAGTCAGAAGAACCTTAAGTTTATACAGCCGGTAGGAATATTGTAAATGCAGTCCCCTTGCCGATTTCGCTTTCTACAGTAATATAGCCGCTGTGGTTTTTAATGGTGTTATATGCTATGGAAAGTCCCAGCCCTGTGTGATAGAGAAGCCCCTTTGTCGTAAAGAAGGGCTCAAATATCCTGTGCTTTGTCTCTTCATCCATTCCCTGCCCTGTGTCGCTTATCCTGATTGCAACATATTTGCCATGGCGCTGCAAGACATGCTCCGGCTTTACAACATCCTTATTAAATGTTTCTATTTTTAGCGTGCCGCCTTCTGGCATGGCATCTCGTGCATTGATGCAGATATTCAAGATGGATTGATGGATTTTGCCCCTGTCGGCAATTACCTTACGGAGGTCGTCCTGAAGATGCGACTCTATAGAAATGAATTTTGGGAATGTAGGTCTTATCATGTTCATTATATCTGTGACAATATCGTTAAGGTTTATCTCCTCTGTCCTGAATTCTGTCTTTTTAGAAAATGCGGCAAGATGCCTTATGAGTTCCGAGGCCTTGTCTGCAGAGTCTTCGATGGTGTCCACATACTTTAACAGTTCGTTTATATCCTTATGGTCTATGGAAGATAGCTTTATCCTCATCAGCCCTGCATATCCTAAAACACCAACGAGGATATTATTAAAATTGTGGGAGAGCCCTGTTACGAGGGTGGCTATTGACTGGAGCCTCTGGGATTCCATGAGATGCTCTTCAAGGAATTCTTTTTCTGTAATGTCAATTCCTGTGGCTATGATATATTTTATCGCATTGTTTTCATCCGTAATGATCACATTATTTGCTATAACGATTTTCTCTTTGCCGTCCTTTGTCAATAACTTTATTTTAAAGGTTGTTGGAGCTTTATATACGAGCGTCTCCTCAAATATCATTTTTGCCATATGGGCAGAATCGGGCGGCATGAGATCCCATACATATTTCCCCTTAACCTCGTCTTCCGTATATCCTCTCAGGTCTTCCCATGCCCTGTTGACCCTTATGAATTTCCCATCCCTGTCAAGCACTGCTATGGTTGCCCCAACGGTGGATAAGAGTTTATCTACGAACCCTTTTTCCTGCTGTAGTTCTGCGAGGGCATTGTTCAGTTTTTCTGTCCTGATACTTATGATATGCTCAAGGTTTTTTGTGTGGTTTTCCACCTCTGCCTTTGCTGATATAAGGTTTTCCACCATGTAATTAAAGTTCTCGGTAAGAATTCCTAATTCATCCCTTGATTTCACAGGCACAGATATGGCCATAGATACGGATAGGTCGCCGCCGGCAATCTTTTTTGACGCGTCTGCAAGGGCTATTAACGGCTTTGTTATTTTTTTTGAAAGGACTACCCCTGCTAATATGAAAACCATGGCGATGACGGCGGTTATGGTTATGAAACAGTTTATTCCTTTTGCAATATAAGAAGGCAGATAATCTGCATTGTATTCCATGTACAAAAAACCTACTACTTCTTTGTTTTCTAATATGGGCTCAAAGTGCATGAATTTATAGCCTTCCCACAGATGGAGCATTGATTTTGATTCAATCGCCTCTTGTATTCTTTTATCAGGGGGCAGTTCTTTTTTTATGCCATCTTTATCAACAATCAAATATCCTTCTTTGCTATATACATGGATATCAGATAGGTTTTTTAGCGCAGATGCCTGATCTACGATATGATGATGTATTATCTGGAGTTCGTTTTTGTGCATATGATGAGCAAAAAGCATGGCATTAGTCCTTGACATCGCCATGACCTTGTCTTCTTTGGCATGCATCATTCCATCTTTTATATAGCTTCTGACTATGAGGCTTACAATTACAGCCATGCTGAAGACAATCGCGATTATCAAGACACTAAACTTGCATGTAAGATTAAATTTCATCTGCAATGCATCCTTTGTAAATATCCGGCTTGTACTTATAATTAATTGATTTATAACATTTTTTTTGGGGGGGGTAATTTTCATATCCTTAATTATGAATTATGCGATTTCTATCCCTTTTTTAAGCTCTCCTATCTCTTTTTTGAGGGCTTCGATTCTTGCCATAGAGTCATGCTGTATGCCTGCTATCATTGCAGCGCCTATCTTTTCTATCTCCTGTTCCCGTTTCTTTATCTCGCAGACTGTTTCATGGTCGCGCATCATCCTGTGAAAACGGGCTAAAAATTCGGCAATGGAGAAAGGTTTATTTATGAAGTCGGTGGCGCCTGCATCTATGGACTCTTCATAATAATGCTCATCCGTAAATCCTGTTATTACCATTATGGGAATGGAAGGGTTTCGTTTTAATAGCTCTTTCGTAAGGGTAATGCCGTCCATATTGGGCATGACAATATCGGTAACGACTGCATCAAAAACCTCCATGCCAGCTTTATCCAGCGCTTCATCACCATCAGATGCGGTTACGCATGTATGACCTTTAGAAGATAATATAGAGGATAAGAGATCTCTCGTCATAGCCTCGTCATCGACTATAAGGACTTTATACTTGTATAATATGGCCATGTTCTAATATATCTGCAAGCGTGATTTTTTTTCAATTACCTAAATTGACCCCGTTAGAAAATTTGGTTCTTTCTCATTTCAAGTGGGCAACTTGAAATGAGAAAGAACCAGAAAAAGCAATAGAAAAATTCTCTACATTTTAATCGCTTTTGATGCCTCAGCGCTTTTAGGGCTATTTTCAGATGCCCTCTTTGTCCAATGAGAGTAATGTTTTCAGTAAAATCTTATTTATCAAAGGGTTTTAATTTTTTTTCTCTTGTCCAATGAGGTATGTCATTTGCCATATTAATAATATATGGTAAATGAGAGAATTTAGTTAATTCAGGATTTTTAAGAAAAACTGCTGCATGAATTTAGCTTTTGCGGGAGCATTTAGTTGATGGCAAGCCTGTCCCTTACAATGTCAGGCGAAGCGAACCATTGGAAGTTGAACTGCCTGTAAAAGGTAGAGGTAAAAAAGTGGAAATTGATGTTATAGAGGGTAAAGAAATAAAGAGATATACATTCCAAACATAGCGAGGTAATAATGGACGAACTAATAAAAATGTTTAAAGACGCAAACGAACAAATTAAAAGGCTTATTGAGTATTATAATGCTGAGTTTATTAATGGCAAAATGAACAATGACAAATTAATACTCAAGACAAAGAGTTGCGGCAAAGCTGGTTGTAAGTTTTGTCCTCATGGTCCCTATTGGTATAGAGCAGCTTTTAACAAAAAAACAAGGAAGTTTATGTTTCAGTATATTGGCAGCAAGCTATCAAAGAACAAGTTAAAGTGGTATGAAAATGAAAATTGGGATAGGATTAAGTTTTATGATAATGAGTCAAAAAGGATAAGAGAGCAAAAAACGAAAATCAGCAGTGCAATTAAAGTTAATAAGGCATTGAGGAGGTCACATGCAAATACTTAGCTTAATTTGGGGCATACTGGCAATCATTGGGATGTTTATCGGTTTTCTTCCTTTTCTTGGCGCATTAAACTGGCTCAATGTTCCATTTTCCGGCATCGGGTTAGCTGTTAGCATCATAGCGCTTATAACGAGTAAAAAAGGAAACAAATGCGGTTCAATTTGTGGAATTATTTGTTGCAGTATAGCGATAATGCTTGGGACAATTCGCCTGATTATTGGTGGTGGAATATTTTAACTTCGGGTGAAATAATTTCACCCTTGTTTTGCTGAACACGGATAGCTGATGGCTGTTTATGATAGGATTTTGCATGGGGAACGGGGAGTAGCATCTAACGGTAAATTGAAAGCAAAGAGGATGAAGTAAAGCAATAAAGGGCAGGCATTAAACCTGCCCTTGTTCTTTTTTTGAGTCTTTTGTCACAATCCAGTGCTGCTAACGGTTATTCCTCAGTCTTTATGATTTTTGTTCCTATCTGCTGTGTCTCCGGCACAGGTAGATTTAGAGTTGCCGGCACTGCAATTCCCTTATTTTCCAGCGTCTCCCTTACCTGTTTGGCAAGGATTTGGCAGGTACGAGGGTAGTGGTCTCTCATATGCTGTTGAAATGTAACTGCAATTGCAGTTCCAGATTTAGCATACAAACTATGCGTCTTGCCGTTTATAATTAAGTCGTAATTAATTCTTACATAACCACCAAATGGATAGGTAGCTTGTTGTGCAATGTCATGCAGTTTAATTCTCACAAACGGCATATTGGCGTCTTTATCGTCAAACACAATCTTTGCATTTTTAAACTCTTCCCTTAGTGCCTTTGCCACGCATAATTCTACATAACCATAATTAGTAGAACTAATGGGAGACGCCCATCCTATCGGGGCTTTGCCTTTCTCTTTCATCAGTAATGGCTCAACTACAAACACAATATCAGGAGTGGCAGGCTGCCTATCAAGCCCTAAATCTCTAATGCAGTCTTCCCTTGTCAA
>DBNT01000032.1 GCA_002299835.1 Nitrospiraceae bacterium UBA665
AAGTCTATCTCTATTTTTCGGCTTGAACTTGAATATACCATTTTGTGTTATAATAATTTATGCACAGAAAAATCATTTCAGCGGCACTTATAATACTATCTGTCATTTTACTCCTTAATAACTCCTCTACATCATCAGAGGAAAAGAAAGAGCTTCGTCCTCAAGGTGAAGTGCTGGTTATTACAGTTGAGGGTGTAATCAACCCTGTTTCTGCTGAACACATAAATAAATCCATTAGAAAGGCATCAGAGATGAAGGCCCAAGCATTAATTATTAAACTTGACACACCCGGAGGTCTCGACGCCTCAATGAGGAGCATTGTAAAAGACATTATTCGCAGTGATGTCCCTGTGGTTGTCTATGTCTCTCCAAGTGGTGGGCGGGCTACATCAGCAGGTGTTTTCATAACAATGGCAGCGCACATAGCAGCCATGTCTCCGGGAACCACTATTGGCGCAGCACATCCAGTAGCAGTAGGGGGGGGAATGGATGAAGCAGTTATTGAAAAAGCAGTCAGCGATGCTGCAGCCTATATTAAATCCATTGCAGAGCAAAGAGGAAGAAATGCTAAATGGGCTGAAGATGCTGTAAGGAAAAGCATTTCTGCAACTGAAACAGAGGCATTAAAAGAAAATGTCATAGACCTTGTTGCAAAAAATATCAATGAACTTCTTTTGGCAATAGACGGCAAAACAGTAAAAACCATTGTCGGAGATAAAAAATTAAATACTGAAAATGCCAAATTAGTAGAACACGAAATGGGATTCAGGCTTAAGGTCTTAGACATTATAGGCGATCCAAACATAGCCTATATACTTATGCTTTTAGGTTTTTACGGCCTGTTTTTTGAATTAACCAATCCTGGCGCTATATTTCCAGGCGTTATTGGCGCAACTTGCCTTATACTTGCATTTTATGCGTTTCAGATACTTCCTGTAAACTACGCGGGTCTTTTATTCATTGCTTTAGGTATTCTGCTCTTTGTCTTAGAAGTAATACTTGTTATTCCATATGGACTCCTGACAATAGGAGGTATAATATCTTTGGTGTTGGGTTCTCTTATGCTTTTTGATTATCCGCATCCTGAACTCAGGCTCTCTCTTTCTGTAGTTTTACCGGCAGTCATTATTACAGCGCTCTTTTTTATCATAACCCTTAAGCTTGCTTATAAGGCATATAAAAGAAAACCTGTGACAGGCGTTGAAGGACTGAAAGGAGAAGAAGGTATTGCGCAAACAGATATTACCCCAGAGGGCGGCATGGCTATTATTCACGGCGAATACTGGAAAGCCTACTCAGATGAGCTAATACAGAAAAATGAGGGGGTCGTTGTTGAAGAAGTCAAGGGGCTCAGGGTTAAGGTTAAGAAAGGTTCATTGAGTTATTGAGTTTATTGCGTTCATTGGGTTAATATAAGGGCATAGTATAAACTCAATAAATCCTTTAACTCAATAAACTCAATAACTCAAAAGACTCAATAAACTTATGAAAGCCCTCGTTACAGGCGCAACAGGCTTTATAGGAAGCCATCTTGTAGATGCTCTAATCCGCGAAGGATTTGAAGTAACCTGTCTTATAAGAAATCAGTCAAATCTTAAATTTCTTTCTGCATTTAATGTAAAACTGATAAGCGGAGATTGCACTGTCAAAGAATCCCTTGAGGATGCTGTTAAAGACATTGACTATGTATTCCATATTGCCGGACTGACAAAGGCGCATTGCGAAGCAGATTTTTTCAATGCTAATGTCAAAGGCACAGAGAACATTGTACAGGCAGTGCTCAAAAATAATTCCCGAATTAAGAGATTTATTTATCTAAGCAGCCTTGCTGCAGCAGGGCCTAGCCGGGATTGTAACTCTTTAAAAGAAGACTGCGAGCCTGCACCGGTATCCGTGTACGGCAAAACAAAACTGCAAGGAGAAAAAATAGTCATTGCTCATAAAGATAAAATACCTATAACAATTATTAGACCGCCTGCTGTTTATGGGCCAAGGGATAGAGATTTATTAATTGCCTTTAAAATGGTAAAATCAGGGCTTATTCCCTATTGGGGCAGGTGTTATTACTCATTTTTATATGTTGAAGACCTGATAAATGGTATAATACTTTCTACATTAAAAAAAGAAGCTGAGGGGGAAATACTTTTTATGTCAGATGGAAACATCTATTCTTCGGATGATATTATTTGCGCCATATCCGATGCTCTGCAGAAAAGGCCGATAAAACTGACTGTTCCCCGTTTTATGATGCCATTACTCGGGGCTATCTCTGAAAAAACAAAGGGATTAAATATAATTAATGCTGACAAAATCAAGGAAATGAGGCATACCCACTGGATTTGCGACACGTTCAAGGCAAAAACAAGGCTGAATTTTCAGCCAAAAGTAAAAATAAAGGAAGGAGCACAATGGACAGCAGACTGGTACAGGATACATCAATGGCTGTAAATAGGAGTCATAAGTCATGAGTCATGAGTCAGGAGTTATAAAAACTACAGATATTTTTGAAAAGTGTTTTAAATTTAATACTGCCAAAGAATTGCAGAAGGCGGGCATTTATCCTTTTTTCAGAATGATAGAAAGCGCTCAGGATCCTGAAGTGATAATGAACGGCAGAAAAATGATAATGGTTGGTTCTAATAATTATTTGGGGCTTACCAATCATCCAAAGGTCAAAGAAGCGGCAATTGAAGCCGTAAAAAAATACGGCACAGGCTGCGCAGGCTCACGATTCCTCAACGGAACACTTGACATCCATGTAAAACTGGAGGAAAAACTCGCCAGATTTATGAGAAAAGATGATGCCCTTGTATTTTCAACCGGATTTCAGGTTAATCTCGGTGTAATATCAGCCCTCGTTGGAAAAGATGATGTAGTTATTATAGACAAAATGGACCACGCCAGCATTGTTGACGGCTGCAGGCTTTCATATGGAGAGGTCAAGAGGTTTAAGCACAATGATATGACAGACCTCAAAAGAATACTAACTGACAACAACGGCAGGGGAAAGCTTGTTGTAGTTGACGGCGTGTTCAGCATGGAAGGGGATATTACAAATCTTCCGGAGGTTTTGGAAGCCATAAAAAAATACGGGGCAAGACTTTTAGTTGATGATGCACATGGAATAGGTGTTTTAGGAAAGACAGGAAGAGGCACTGCTGAGCATTTTGGATTAGAAGACGAAGTAGATCTAATCATGGGAACATACAGTAAATCACTTGCATCCATAGGAGGCTTTATAGCAGGAGATGCTGATGTCATTCACTACATAAAGCACTTTGCAAGGGCATTGATATTCAGTGCAAGTCCGCCGCCTGCATCCATTGCAGCAGTAAGCGCTGCACTGGATATAATAGAAAACGAACCTGAAAGAATAGAAAAACTATGGAAAAATACCAAAAAAATGTTAAAGGGTTTCAGAGAACTTGGTTTTGATTTAGGTCCAAGCGAAACACCAATTATTCCAATCATTGTTGGAGAAGATGAGACTGCGTTTAAGTTTGTTATGATGCTTCAGGAAGAGGGCGTATTTGCAAATGTGGCAGTATCCCCAGCTGTCCCTCCCGGAAAGGCGTTGATAAGAACGAGCTATATGGCAACCCATACGGATGAGCATCTTGATAAAGTACTGGATGCTTTCAAAAAGGTTGGCAAAGCATTGGGATTGATTTAGTAAATCTTTATTTCGGGCTGAAGGACAATCCCGTATCTTGTCTTCACTGCCCTTGCAACCATATCCATCAAATTTAGAAAATCATCTGCTGTGCCGCTGCCGGTATTTATAAAGAAATTGGCATGAACGCGGCTAACCTCTATGCCGCCAACCTTCATGCCCTTGCATCCTGCTTCATCTATAAGCCTGCCTGCTGATGCTCCCTCTACATTTTTGAAAACACATCCTGCAGTGGGTTTTGAAACAGGCTGTCTCGATTTTTTTTCGTTAATAAACTCCATAACCCTTTTTTTAATTTCAAACGGTTCATCTTTCTTAAGGGATAAAACAGCGCCGACAATAATGGAGCCGGCAGGAATATCTGCATTCCTGTAATGGAAATTAATATCGCTTGCAGATAATTCTTTTATGTTTCCATCAGGCATCAATAAATTAACAAATTTAATCACATCCTTTATCTCATATCCAAAAGAGCCGGCATTTCCAGCAATTGCCCCTCCTATAGAACCCGGAATTCCTGCCAGACCTTCCATTCCCGAAAGTCCTTTATCCACGCATAAGCTTATAACTTTCTGAAGAGAACAACCGGCTTCAGCGTTAAGCGTTGAACGTTCAGCGTTCAGCGTAATGTTATTCATCTTTAGTGTAAAAATTACAGCCCCATTAATACCGCTATCTTTAACAAGTATATTTGTGCCGCCGCCAATAACAATATACGGAATTCCTTCTTTAGCAAGAATTTTTATGAGTTCAGGCAGGGAGGGTTCATCGGGGAACAATGTAATATCAGCAGGGCCGCCTATTGCCAGAGAGGTGTGAACCAACATTGGTTCGTTAAACCGGATGTCAATGTTTCTAAAAATACAGAACTCTCTCAATAGTTCATAACTCATAATATTAAGCAATTAAGTAATTGAGTAATTTTTATTTGCTTATTTACTCATTTGCTCATTTATCATAATCCGTAAAGAAACATTAGCATAAGCAAAGCAGGTGTGGCTGAAAAGCCTTTAGACGCAGCACTTGATATAGCATTATCTTGTTTCCGTCATCACCATCGGTGGTTACTTGATGGATGATATATTTATAATCTTTCGTTTGCATATAAATAAACACTTTCTAAAGGCTTTGAAGCCATGCCTGCTTTGCTTGATTACGGATTTAGGTCATTTACTTATTTGCTCAATTTTTCCAGTATCTCTTCGCCAACTTTATATACATTGCCTGCGCCGAGGGTAATAAGCACATCTTTAGATTTAATCTCTGACATCACCCTTTCTATGAGATCCTTTGTATCAGAAATACAACTAACATCACATGACCCTAACTCCTTCATCTTTCTCATAAGAAATGCAGATTCAATCCCTTCAATCGGCTTTTCACCTGCTGGATATATATCCATTAAAAACAATTTGTCAGCATCTGTAAAACTTGCGGCAAAATCATCCATTAAGTCCCTTGTCCGCGTATACCTGTGCGGCTGAAACAGCACAAAAAGCCGACTGCCATTAAGGCACTCTTTTGCTGCTTTAAGGGTTGCCTTTATCTCAGATGGATGATGTCCGTAATCATCATACACTTTGATTCCTTTGCACTCACCTTTTAGTTCAAATCTGCGGTGGATACCGCTGAAATTGCCGAGGGCGTTTGAAATAACCTCTGTAGGTATCTGGAGTTCAATAGCTGTAGCTATGGCTGCTATGCAATTCAAAACATTATGTGTTCCTGGCATCGGTATAGTAAAAATGCCGAGCGGCTTGCCTTTATATACAGGCTCAAAACTCATGCCTGCACTGGTGCGCCTTATGTCTTTAGCATAAATGTCAGCCGAATCAGACATGCCGTAAGTAAGAAATTTCCTCTCAATATTTGGAAGCATCTCTTTTAGATACTCGTTTTCAACACAAATAACTGCTATTCCATAAAATGGTATTTTATTTATAAACTGTAAAAAAGCGCCCTTCAGAAGTTCCATATCTTTAAAAAAATCCATATGCTCCCTGTCAATATTTGTTATAACAGCAATAGTCGGATTAAGTTTTAAGAATGACCCATCGCTTTCATCAGCCTCTGCAACTAAATAATCTCCTTGTCCAAGTCTTGCATTTCCTCCCATAGCCTTAAGTTTTCCACCTATAACTACTGTGGGATCCAGCCCCCCATCTTTCAGCACAGTGGCTATCAGCGATGTAGTGGTAGTTTTTCCGTGTGCGCCTGCAACTAAAATGCTGTATTTAAGCCTGCCAAGTTCGGCAAGCATTTCTGCTCTCGGTATAACCGGTATAGACCTATTTTTTGCTTCCAACACCTCGGGGTTATCAGGAGAAATAGCAGAAGATATAACTACTACATGGGCATGATCTACATTGTCGCCGTCATGCCCTATAAATATTTTTATGCCCTTTTCTTTTAATCTCTTTGTTGTATCAGACTCTTTTATATCAGAACCTGTCACCTCATATCCAAGATTATAGAGCACTTCAGCAATGCCGCTCATGCCTACACCGCCGATACCCACAAAATGAATAATTTTGTATTTGTTGAACAATGCCTGCCTCCAAAAAGTGTCAAACAGTCATAGTCTTTGATGCTTTAACGCTCTGATGTTCTGACACTTTATTTTTTACTAAACTCATCGCTATATCCACAACTTTTTCTGCAGCATCAGTTTTGCTAAAGGCTAACACAGCCTTCTGCATATCATTCCTCAGCTTTTCATTGCTGTAAAGCTCCCTTATCACATCAGACAGTGTCTCGCCATTTAACTCCCTATCAAGTATCATTCTGGCAGCGCCCATATCCTCAAGCTTTCTGGCATTATATTCCTGATGATTGGAAGCCGCATAAGGAAACGGTATCAAAATAACAGGTTTTCCGACCGCGGTTATTTCGGCAAGGGTTGTTGCGCCGGCCCTTGAGACAACAATATCTGAAATTGTATATGCCTCTGCCATTCTGTATATAAACGGCACTACAATGCCCTGAAACCCCAGTCTCCGATAAGCCTCTTTTACTTTTTCGTAGTCTTTTTCACCTGTCTGGTGGAGAAACTGAATATTTTGCCTTAAATCAAGCAAATAATTCAATGCCTCTGCCGCTGCATAATTTATGCTACTGGCTCCTGAGCTTCCTCCAAAAATAAATATTGTAAATTTCCCCTTCTTTAGAGGAAATATAGAATAAGCTTCTTTTTCATCCCTCTTTAGTATTTGTTTTCTTACCGGATTTCCTGTTAAATAAGTCTTGTCCGCTGGAAAAAAACTTATACTCTCCTGATATGTAACAGCTACAGCATCTGCAAACCTTGATAAAAATCTATTGGTAAAGCCAGCAACTGAGTTCTGCTCAAGTATCATTGTCGGAATACCTTTAAAATGCGCTGCAAACACCATGCCTGCTGATGCATATCCTCCAACGCCAATTACAATATCTGGTCTTACAGATCTGATAATCTTAAATGAGTCAAATATTGAAAGCACAAATGTAACAGCAGCTTTAAGTTTTTTAAAAAAAGACTTGCCAATAAAACCTTCTGCCCTCAAAAACTTTATGAGATATCCCTCTTTAGGAATTACCCTTGACTCTATGCCGTGTTTTGTTCCAACAAAAACTATTTTGCCATTTGACTTCTGCTTGTTCAACCCATTAGAAAGAGATTTTCTATCAGTGTTAAATTCTGTCTTTTGCTCTACCATATCCAGCATCCTATGCCAGAACTCTTCAGCTACTGCTATGCCCGGATAAAGATGTCCTCCTGTGCCACCGCCTGCAATTATTATATTCATCTTATTGCTTTCATCTTCTAATTTTTAATTTACCATATCTTCTGTATCCATATCCCTTGCCCACAACGATATTACTTCCATCCTCCAAATTATTATTGCGAACTTCAGTCCAAACTTCTGACAAAACCTGTGCATTTCTTGATATATTCAGCAATAACCCGATAGCCGTCATATTGACGATAAGGGCTGACCCCCCATAACTTATAAACGGCAAAGGCAAACCTTTTGTAGGCACCATGCCAGTAACTACCGCGAAATTTATAAGTGCTTGAACTGCTATCATCAATGATATTCCGTAAGCCAGATAGTAACTGAAGCTATCTCCTGACCTTTTAGCTATCAAAAGCCCCCTAATAAACAATATAAAAAAAAGAAACACTACAACAGACGCACCTACAAAGCCGAGTTCTTCTCCTATCATAGCAAAGATAAAGTCAGTATGCACTTCAGGTAAAAACGAGAGTTTCTGTTTTCCTTCGCCAAGCCCTACGCCTGTCATTCCACCGCTGCCAAAGGCTATGAAAGATTGCACCAGTTGATAACCGCTGCCCTGCGGATCCTTCCACGGGTCTAAAAATGCTATAATCCGCTCCAATCTATAGGGCTCTAATGCGAGCTTGGCAATAATCGGGATTCCGACAAGACCGAGTGAAAAGATATATCGTAACTTTACTCCTGAAATAAAAAGCATTGATAAAGTCAGTATTGCGAGATTTATTACTGCCCCGAAGTCAGGTTGTTTTATTAAAATGACCTGAAATATAACCATTATAGTTATGGGAATCGCAAAGTGCAAAAATCTATCCTTCTGATAGTTGGAGGTGCTCATATACCATGCAAGAAATATTACCATTGACAGTTTTACAAGCTCTGACGGCTGAAATGTAGATGGCCAGACCTTTATCCATCTCCTCGCCCCGCCCCCGCTAATACCCAGACTTGTAAAAACTAAAAGTAGGCAAACAAGTGATATGAGCAAAAGCGGTATCGCCATTTTCTTTAAATATTGCAGCTTTATTCTATAAGCTACCAGCATAGCGATAATTCCTATAAATACTGTAAAAATCTGTTTTTTAACAAAATCAAACTGACTGACGGCTATCCCTCTTTTCTGATACCTTTCAACCAAATCTGGAGATATAACAGATGTAGAGCTATATATCGCTACAAGCCCTGTCAATACAAGAAAAGCAGTGGCTGCTACTATCCATTTATCATATGTGAATTTATAGTATGGTTTCATAATATTTCTTCCACAATTTTTCTAAACTGCCTGCCCCTGTCTTCAAAATCCATAAACATATCAAAGCTGGCACAAGCAGGAGAAAGAAGGACAATATCACCAGGCGCTGCTATTTCTTTTGCCCTTAATACCGCTCCTTTTAAATTATCCTCTAAAAAAACCATTTGGGCTGCATCGCCCAATGCATGCCTAATCTTATCCTTTGCCTCTCCTATGAGAATAACTGCCTTTGCCCTATCTCTAATTAGAGGTCTTAATGCACTAAAATCGCTATCTTTATCCCTTCCTCCCGCAATAAGAATTACTGGTTCGTAAAAACTCTCCAGTGACTTTATGACTGCCCCCACATTTGTGCCTTTTGAATCATTGATGAATTTAACCCCGCCTGCTTCCCTCACAAGCTCAAGCCTGTGATTTAGACCAGGAAATGTCTTTAGTGTGTCAGTAACCGCATCAGGACTGCATCCTGACATGAGCGCCATCAGTGATGCAGCCATTGCATTTTCAATATTGTGGACACCTTTTATTTTAATCTCAGAAGTTAGAAGTTGAAAGTCAGAAGGCAATTTTTGAATTTTGAATTTTAGATTTTTAATTTTGTATTCAGGTAGATTGAATTTTATGATATTACCCTGAAGATAGGCGCCTTCAACTTCTCTATGCCTACTGAAATAGAAAATTTCAGGCACTCTTTTGATTTTTGATTTTTGATTTTTGACTCTTTGCATTATCTCTTCAGTTGCAGGGTCATCTCTATTCAGCACAAGAAAATCTTGACGGCCCTGATTCATAAATATCCTGCATTTGGCATCTGTATAATCCGATATACAGTGGTATCTATCCATATGGTCAGGGGTAATATTCAATATAGCAGCCCCTGCAGGTCTAAATTCCTCAACCGACTCAAGCTGAAAACTCGACACCTCCGCTACTATGTAATCAAGTAACGAGTAACGAGTAACGAGTAACGAGTCCGTGAGTGCATTCCCTATATTTCCGCCTAAAAGAACATTAAATCCACTGTTTTTAACCATCTCATGCAGAAGTGTAGTGGTTGTTGACTTTCCATTTGTTCCTGTTATAGCAAGAAAAAATGGCTGATGGCTCATGGCTGATGGCTCATGGCTTTTATTAGCATCTATGAGCAATGAGCTATGAGCCAACTGATATGCGAGCTCAAGTTCTCCGATAATTTTTATTCCTTTTGCTAACGACAGCTTAAGCGGAGCAATATTAATAGGAACTCCAGGGCTTATGACAATAAGGTCAGCACTTTCAAATAGCTCCAAAGGATGATGCCCGAGTTCACATCTTACAGATGTGTTAAGATTCTGAAGGAATTTTTCAAGTTCATTAGGCTTTTTTTTATCGGTGACAGTAACAAAAGCGCCAAGCCTTACCAGCAGATTTGCAGCAGAAACGCCGCTCCTTGCAAGTCCGACAATAAGAACCTTTTTGCCGCTGAAATTCATTATATTTTCTTGTAAAAACTACATCCTCCTTAAAGGCTTTTTTTCTATGGACGGCATATTTTTTGCCGGTGGTCTCCTTATAGTATTTGTAGTGCTATTCACTCTCTGCCTGTGCGTTCTAACCACACTTGACCTTTCTCCGTTATGACTGTTGCTGAAATATATACGAGAGTCTAATTGCTGGGTTAAAATCTGATACCCCTTAGAAAAAAGCAGGGTCGTATTTGTCCACAGGTTATTCCTTGTGGGTTCTCCTAAAATAGCGGAAATAAGTGTGACTCCATTTTTGTTTATAGCGCTAACAAAACAATGCTGGGCAGCTCTCGTAAAGCCTGTCTTGCCTCCCAGCATGTAGTCGTGTGACCCCAGAAGCCGGTTTGTATTCATTACCGGTATTCTTTTGCCCTGAAGTGAGACGACTTCTTTTTCCTTTGTATTGATAATTTCCCTAATAACAGGGTATTTGATCGCTTCTTGCATAATTATAGCAAGGTCATAAGCTGTAATATGCTGAACTCCGCCTGGCAGTCCAGAAGAATTTGCAAATCTCGTATTTTCTGCGCCTATATTTTCTACCTTTCTATTCATAAGATTAACAAAAGCTGCTTCAGAACCTGCTACGGCTTCTGCCAATGCCACTGTTGCACCATTTACTGATCTCATAAGTGCGAGATGCAAAAGATCATTGACAGTAAATCTCTCTCCTGTCCTTATATGCGAAGTAAAGGGGATATTAGCCGCCCTCTCGCTTATAGTTATAACTGTTTCGGTATTAAGCCTATCGAGAACAACCATTGCTGTAACTAATTTTGCCATACTTGCCGGAGGCAATTTTAAATCTGGATTTTTTGCATACAATACCCTGCCAGAACCTCCGTCCACCACAATCGCGGCTCTTGCAGAAATATCATCCGCATAAACAACAGTAACAAGTAACAAGTAACAAGTAACAAGTAGAGACAAAAATAAGATTAACTTCTTAATGCCTTTGACTCGTAACTCGTAACTCGTAACTCGTAACTGTCTCATCATCTCACCTCAACTTTAAAGTCGTAAGACCGAATAAAGCAAGTACAACGCCCGCAATCCAAAACCTGATTATTACTTTTGGCTCCGTCCACCCCTTTAGTTCAAAATGATGGTGCAGAGGCGCCATTTTAAATATCCTTTTGCCGGTAAGCTTAAAAGATGCGACTTGCAAAATAACTGACAAGGTTTCTATTACAAATATAGCGCCAACCAAAGCGAGCACGACTTCGTGTTTTGATATAACTGCAAGGGTTCCCAGGGCACCACCGAGTCCAAGCGATCCAGAGTCTCCCATAAATACCTCTGCCGGGTATGAATTATACCATAAAAAACCTAATGCTGCACCAAGCATTGCTCCGCAAAACACAGCCAACTCCCCGACTCCAGGCAGGTATAAAATATGGAGGTGTCTAGCAAATACTACATGTCCCGACAAATATACTAAAATACCGATAGCTAATGTTGCGATAGCAACAAGCCCTATTGCAAGACCGTCAATGCCGTCAGTTAAGTTTACAGCATTAGATGCCCCCACCATTACAAAAACTGCAAACAGAATATAAAATATTCCGATGTCAAACAGCCATTTTTTAAAAAATGGCACGCTAATTACTGTAGTATACGGGTCTTTTGGGTTTAGATAAAGAAATATCCCTATGGCTAATGCCAGTATAGTCTGCATCTTAAACTTATACAATGCCCTCAGTCCCTTTGAATTCTTTTTCACGGTCTTCATGTAGTCGTCTAAAAAACCTATAGCGCCAAAGCCCAACAAGGCAAACATAATCACCCATATATAGATGTTTTTAAAATCCCCCCACATAAGCATGGAGATAGTTATTGATGTAAGTATAATAATGCCTCCCATAGTAGGTGTTCCTGCTTTTGAATGATGGTTTGGAGGGCCATCATCTCGTATCTGCTGGGTCATGCTGATTTTTTTCAGCCATGCAATTACGTATGGGGCAATAATAAATGTAACAATCAAAGCTGTAAGGGCAGCTAAAGATGTGCGAAATGTTATATAGCGAAATACATTAAACGGCGAAAAGTATTCATGAAGACTGTAGAGCAGTTCATGAAGCATGAAAATCCTCCCTGATTTCTTTCAAGGAGTCTAAGACTCTCTCCATCTTTTTTGCCCTCGACCCTTTTATAAGCACTACATCTCCTTCATGAAGAATATTGCTGAGCTCAATGCCTGCCTCTTCTGCTGTATTGAAGCAGATACCTTGCCCCTTAAACTTCTCAACTGCAAGCGACATAAGGGGACCTACTCCTATAAATATATCAACTTGCAAATCCGACATCTGCCCTGCTAAATTTCTGTGAGCCTCTATTTCAAAATCTCCGAGTTCAAGCATTTCACCAAGCACAGCAATCGTCCGTTTGTATTTTCTATTTTCCAAGCTTACAAACCTTGCAAGCTCTCTTAGTGATACATCCATTGAGGAAGGATTTGCATTGTAAACATCATACAAAAATGTAACTCCACCAGCCTCCTTGACTTCAAATCTCATGTCTATCCCGCCAAAAGATTCAAGACCGTTCTTTATATCCTCCATGCCGAATTCTAATATATAAGCTACTGAAGCTGCTGCAAGCGAGTTATATATATTGAATCTTCCGTGCAGTCTGGAATTTATAAGTACTTTTCTGTCTTCTGCCTGTATATAAAACTTTGTGCCGCTGTCTGAAAAAACTATACCTTTAGCTATTAAAGCCGCCTTCTCATTTTCTATTCCAAAAGTTACAACTTCGCCGTGAAACTCTGAAAATATACCCTCCATGAGAAATGCATCATCAGCGTTTGCAACTACCTTATTAACATATGGCAATATCTCAAGCTCTGATTCCCTAACTTTATAGAGCGAGCCAAAACCCTGCAAATGCTCATATCCAATATTCGTAACAACGCCGATATCCGGCAGTGCAATACTACATAGCTCGTTTATATCACCCGGTCTATTTGTGCCCATCTCAAGCACCATAATATCTCCATTATTTTTAGAAGCCCAATTTTTGCTGCCGTTTATAATACAAAGGGGCATACCTATATGATTGTTAAGGTTGCCCTCTGTTTTAATTATATTAAACTTTAAACCTAATATTTCAGATATTAATTCTTTTGTTGTAGTCTTTCCGTTACTGCCGACAACAGCAATTACATGGCCTTTAAATCTTTTTCTTATATATTTTGCTATGCTATGAAGGGCAAGCAGGGTATTGTCAACAAAAATAATAGTCTTATTTTTAAATTTTGACCCCTGGCTTTTAAATTCCGACTTTTGAACAATTGCGCCACCACCTTTCTTTAATGCCTCATCTACAAAGTCATGTCCGTCAAACCTATCGCCTTTCAGGGCAATAAATAGCTCCCCGTCATTTATGGTTCTTGAATCTATAGATACCCCTGAAAAATTCTGTCCACCTTCAGAAATTACCTTTCCGTCTGTTGCCCCGATTGCATCTGCTATACTCAACATCTAACCATCTCTGCCCCTTTGCCTGTTGTGCCTCCTCGGAAAGAGGGTCTGCTAATTGTCCTTTTTATAGCATTTTCAAGTGCTGCCCTGTCGCTGAAATTATATCGTTTGCCATTTATTTCCTGATACTCCTCATGTCCTTTACCTGCCACAAGCACTATATCTCCAGATGATGCAAGCTCTACAGCCATGCTAATTGCAACATCTCTGTCTGCAATTACAATGTAGTTATCCACTTTTATTCCCTTTTCTATATCACGGATAATGCTTCTCGGTGGCTCGCTCCTCGGATTGTCAGAAGTTATTATAACAAAATCGCTGAGATTCGCTGCGATCTCACCCATCTTAGACCTTTTCCCCCTATCTCTGTCTCCGCCGCATCCAAAGACAGTGATAATCTTCCCGCAAGTCGGGCTTTTGCCAAAAGAAAAGCATTGTTTTTTTACATTAATCATTGCCTCTGTCTTTTTGGTAAAACGGTATGCCTCCAAAAGCTGACGGGCTGCCATTAAAAGCCTTTCAAGGGCATCTTCTGTGTGGGCATAGTCTACCACAGCAAGAAAGTCCTGCCCTAAATCGACCTTTTCAAATCTCCCTTTGACCAATTCTGTCATAGCAATTCCCTCCTTTATTATATTAATTGGAATATTTAGCGATAACAACACACATACTGTAGAAAGAATGTTATAAACATTAGCATCTCCTATAAGTGGAGATGATATTTCAAATTCAGAGTCCTCAACTTGAAAATCTCTCATTATTCTTACTTTAAAAGTCGTTCCTTTAAATGTTGTCTTTATATCAACTGCTGATATGTCTGCAGACTGATTTTTTATTCCATAGGTAAATACTTTTTTATTCTGATTTTTTAAAGTAACTGCAAGGCTCTCACCGTAAGAATCATCAATATTCACATGAGCGGTGCTGCCCTCTCTGAAAAGGTCGGTAAATAATCTTTTTTTAGCTAAATAGTAGTCTTCCATAGTATGATGAAAATCCAGATGGTCCCTCGTAAGGTTTGTAAAAACAACCGCTTTAAATGCTGTGCAGTCCACCCTTTTTTGTGATAGGGCATGAGAAGATACCTCTGAAACAACAAAATCACATCCACTATTAGCCATAGCTTTTAACAATGATTGAAAATCAGGCGCCTCTGGAGTAGTATGAGGCGCATTATATATTTTGTTTTTTATCATATACTTAATAGTGCCTATCAGCCCTACACTCCTGCCGTAATGCTCCAGCACAGATTTAATTAAATATGAAGTCGTTGTCTTGCCGTTTGTTCCTGTAATGCCTATAACAGTCATTTTTTCTGAAGGATTTCCATAAAATTTGGAGGCTAAAAATGCAATGGCATCCCTGCTGTCATTAACGGCTATCCATATTATGTCAGGATATTTTTCAAGTAATGAGTAATGAGTAATGAGTAATGAGTTGTTTTCATAAACTATGACGATCGCTCCTTTTTTAATTGCATCCTCAATAAAGTCATGTCCATCGAAATTTTCACCCCTAATAGCAACAAACATATCTCCATGAATTACCTTTCTGGAATCATACTTAATCCCTGATATATCGGTTTCGATATCACCGCTTACAATAAAATCATTTCTTAAAATATCTTTTATCTTCATGTCTACTCCTCTAATCTCTTACCAGTAAAAGTCCTCTTTCCCTGTAATCTTCTCTCGGCACATTCATATATGACAATGACTCGCTCGCTATCTTTCTGAATACTGGTCCGGCAACGCGCCCTCCGTACGACTCCCCTTTGGGTTCATGAATAACTACTATCATAGCTATCTTCGGCTCCTCTACAGGCACAAACCCTACGAATGAACTTACATGCCTTTCGTTTGAATGCCTGTTGGTCTCCGGATCTACTAACTGCGCCGTGCCTGTCTTTCCTGCAACTTGATTGCCATCAACAGCGGCTTTTAACGCAGTGCCTTCTTCCTCTGTAACGGTTTTTAAGACTTCCCTAAAAACCCTTGCTGTATTCTCTGAAATTATCCTTTGAGCCTCTGGCGCAGCCCTATATAGTATTTCTCCATTAGGTGAGTGTATTTCTGAAACCACATGAGGTCTAACAAGAAATCCGCCGTTTGCAATAGCAGAATATGCCCTTAAAATCTGAAGCGGTGTGACTAAGATCTCATAGCCTATGGAAATAAAACCTATTGATACACCTGACCATCTTTCCGGTGGCCGTACCATTCCTGCAATCTCTCCCACAAGGTCTATTCCTGTCCTTTGTCCAAAACCAAACCTGTTAATATATTCATACATTTTGTCTATTCCAAGGCTTTGAGCGATTTTTACAATGCCGACATTGGAAGACTTCTGGATAGCCTCGGTAAATGTAAGAACCTTATGAGTATGCCTACGAGCATCCCTTATCTTTTTGCCGCTGACTTCTATAAAACCTGCAGTGCAGTCAAATTTTGTATCCGGCTTTACGATGCCCTCTTCAAGGGCAGCGACACCTGCTATTATTTTAAATGTTGAGCCAGGCTCATAGCCATCTGTAATAGCCCTATTCCTCCTATCAGAAGCCTTTGACGCTTGAGGGTCATTAGGATTAAAGGTTGGTCTGTTTGCCATAGCGAGTATTTCGCCTGTATGGGGATTCATCATTATTGCAGTGGCAGAGGCTGCCTGCCAGTGCACAATGGCTTCATCAAGATTTTTTTCCAGTATATACTGAAGCCCTTCATCTATTGTCAAAAAAAGGTTATTGCCTCTTATCTCTCTCATAAACCCCTCAGAGAGAATGTTTCCTCTTGCATCTCTGAACACATTGGCATTTTCGCCCATGGCAGTAAGATATTTATCATATCTCCTTTCTATGCCTTCAAGTCCCTTCTTATCTATATTAACAAAGCCAATAATGTGTGAAGCAAGTGGACCTTTAGGGTAAAATCTCTTTGATTCTGAAACAATGCCTATGCCGCTAATGTTTAACTCCCTTATACTGCGTGTCTGCTCCAGCGGAAGCTTTCTTTCTACCCAAACAAACCTCCTATTAGTATCCATGCTTGATAGAATTCTGTCAGACTTTATGCCCAAAGCATCAGACAATGCAAATGCCACACGTTCCGAAGATGTAACCATGCGGGGATCAATAAAAACCGATTCTGTCTTAACATTAATCGCTAATTCTCTACCCTTTCTGTCAAATATGATGCCTCGCTTAGCAGGAATAGTCTCTTCTACAGTCTGCTGATTTTTAGCCTTTGCCGAAAACCGCTCATGACTTAAAAGCATAATATCTACAAGCCTAAATGCAACAGCAAAAAAGCCAAATGCAATTACTATGCTTAATATAGCGGCCCTTTTTTTCACTTGAAGTCCTTACCTCCTTTTAGCAACCACTGATGCCTTGTAAGGCTCTATATCCACTGTCCTCTTGACATGCACAACCCTCACCCTGTCAGGAAAGACAAATTTTTCATCAACCAAAGCAGTATTTTTAAACCGCTCTATTGACAAAAGACTTGCCCTTTCTGCTATTAGCATTTCTCTTGAAATTATTAGTTCCGTTTTCTTTTCTTCAAGACTGCTTATTTTGTATTCAAGCGATACAATGCTTGACCTTATCCACACGAGCATAAAAACCGAGATGCAAAGCAAAACTATTAACAATGGTTTTAAAGCCAGCAGCATCTTATTTTTTCTCAGCCGTTGCATTTCATTCACCGTCCTTATTGCCCCAAAAAGTCGCAGACTTTTTGGGGACACCGAATATTTTCTCTGCACACCTGAGTTTTGCGCTCCTACAGGAAGGATTTCTCCTTATCTCCTCAGGGGTCGGGATTACGGGTTTTTTGGTTATAACCATTAAAGCGCCTTCCCTATCGCTATCCCTCATAAAATTCTTTACGGCTCTATCTTCTAAAGAATGATAAGAAATAACGCAGAGCCTGCCTCCTGCCTTTAGCACACTCACAGCGCACTGAAGCCCCTGTTTTAATTCATCCAATTCCCTGTTCACCTCTATCCTTATGGCCTGGAATGTCTTTGTCGCCGGATGTGTTTTCCGTCTTCTGCCGCCATAAACACGGGATACAATGTCAGATAGCATTTCGCATGTATCTATCCGGCGCTTTTTCCTTGCTGCTGCAATCTCCCTTGCTATCTTTTTGGCAAATGGCTCTTCTCCGTATTCACGGAGTATCTGCTCTATTTCTTTTTCATGATATGTATTTACTACATCCCATGCTGTAAGCTTTTGTGAAACGTCCATCCTCATATCAAGCCTTGCATCTGACAAAAAACTAAAACCCCTTTGGGGTGTTTTCAACTGAAACATAGAAACACCGAGGTCAAACAATACCCCGTCAACCTCCCTTATGCTCATCGACTCAAGCGTTTCTGAAAGCTGGGAAAATCTGCCTTTTTTAAGCTGCGCCCTGTTATTGCCGAGCCTTTTGCGAGCATAGCCGAGTGCATCTTCATCCCTGTCTATGCCTATAAGCATTCCGCCTGCGCTGATCATGGAAAGAATCTTTTCTGCATGGCCTCCAAGCCCTATAGTGGCATCTACATAAACTCCATCTTTTTTTACATTAAGCATCTTTAAAGTCTCCTCAAGCAAAACCGGAATATGAATTGGCTCACTGTTCATAGTTCTTAGTTCTCAGTTCTCAGTTCTTAGTTCTTAGTTCTCAGTTCTCAGTTCTTAGTTCTCAGTTCTTAGTTCACAGTTCTTAGTTCTCAGTTCTTAGTTCACAGTTCTTAGTTCACAGTTCTCAGTTCTTAGTTCTCAGTTCTTAGTTCACAGTTCTTAGTTCACAGTTCTTAGTTCACAGTTCTTAGTTCACAGTTCTCAGTTCTCAGTTCTCAGTTCTTAGTTCATAAGACTATGAGTTATGAGCTAAGAACTATAAACCTGTATAGACCTCGCCTACGCCATCAGACGCATCATAGTTATACAGGGAAAACGGGTCTATATGCTCCTTTATTCTGTCAATTATCTCTTCCATGTCTTTGTCATTGCCCCACTTTTCATAAAGCGGCGATGCCCTTACAGATTCCTTTACTTCATCAACTGTCAACATAACACTGCCTCCATGTTGGCTCATAGCTCATGGCTCATGGCTCATTTGTTTTTGCTATGAGCTATGAGCCATGAGCTATGTATGTTCTGTTTACAATCCGTAACCTGCAAGCACAGATTCATAGGCTCTGGCATCTATCTTTTTCGGATCTGCAACTTCATCCCATGCAGTTTTATCCCACATCTCTATTTTGTCAAGCTGCCCAACTATTACAACCTCGCTATTGATGCCAGCATCTTGTCTGTGTTCATAAGGCACGAGTATCCTCCCCTGTTTGTCTATATCGCATTCAATAGCAGAGGCTATAACCCTCCTCATAAAATACTTGACAGCATCTTGCATCTTGGGCAGTGACCTTATCTTTTCTTCAAGTTTGCTCCATTCATCAAGAGGATATATGTGCAAGCACTTGTCAAAAGCTGAGTTTGTGATATATAGTTTTGAATTGTTGTATTTTTTAAAAATTATGTCGCGCAAAGGAGCAGGGATTATGATTCTACCCTTCGGATCCAAAGTATAATAATATTTGCCTAAAAAAGAGGTCATTTTTTACTCCTCTTTTGTCTTAATGTTCGCTCAGTTTTGGCATCCACTTTCTACCACCTTTTACGACCTTTTGCCACAATGTAATAATAGGCAGAAAAAAGGGGGTTTGTCAAGAAAAAAATGCATTTTTTTAAATAGTTCTACATTATGTAGTGTTTGTGAGAAATAAATACTATATGCAGGCACGGCCTCTAGATTTAGGGATTATTCGGGACATTTATGTTTTTTGAAGAATTAGAAAGGCTTAAAGAGAATAGTTTATTAAGAGTCATAAAAGACAGAGGCGCAGCAGTACGTCCCGGCAGAATACTGATAGACGGAATAGAATACATAAACTTTTCATCCAATGACTACCTCGGATTTGCCTTTAATGCTTCAATAATAGAGAATGCCAAAAATGCTATGGATAGATACGGGTTCAGCGCAGGGGCGTCAAGGCTTCTGTGCGGCGGAACAAAATTGCACAATGAACTTGAAAAGATAGTAGCTGACTTCAAAGGAACAGAAGCGGCTTTAGTCTTTAATTCAGGATATACAGCCAATATAAGCGCCATACCAGCTATTGCAGGCGAAGGAGATGTAATTTTTAGCGATGAACTAAATCATGCAAGTATTATAGACGGCTGCAGACTAAGCAGGGCAAAAAAAGTGATTTACAGGCACAAGGATGCAGGTCATCTTTTGGAATTGATAAAAAAGGAAAACGGGAAAAAGAAAATAGTAATAACAGATACTGTATTCAGCATGGATGGAGATATAGCGCCGCTAAAAGAAATTTATAGTATATGCTGTCAATATAATGCAATACTTTATATAGATGACGCACATGGAACAGGCGTACTCGGCAGCGGCAAAGGCGCATTGGCGCATTTTAGAATTAAACCAGATTCACGAATTATCCAGATGGGAACATTTTCAAAGGCATTGGGCTCCTATGGCGCTTTCCTTGCAGCCGACAGAAACTTTATTCAGTGGCTCATAAATACAGCGCGGGGATTCATTTATTCAACAGCCTTGCCTGCATGTATAATTGCTGCGTCTATTGAGGCTTTAAAAATTCTGCAAAAAAGACCCGATATTGTAGAAAGATTATGGCAAAATCGGGAAAGGCTTATTTCCGGCATAAATGGACTGGGTTTTGAGACCTTTGACAGTGAAACACCGATAATACCATTAAAAACCGGCGATATTAAAACTACCATAAAAATAGCAGATATACTAAAGCAAAACCGCATCTATGCCCCTGCCATAAGACCCCCTACGGTAAAAATACCGAGAATTCGCTTCACAGTCACCAGAGCACATACAGAAGAGGATATTGATATACTCATCAATACACTAAGCAGAATTTAAGTAATTAAGTTGATGAGTTTTTAATTACTAATTCCTAAATTGAGCGATTTTTTT
>DBNT01000048.1 GCA_002299835.1 Nitrospiraceae bacterium UBA665
GAATTTCTAAATCGGGATTATGCATCAAGCGCACGACGCACAATGCTTGACCAAAATATCCGTAATCAAGCAAATGTTTCTTTACAGATTATGGGCCTGACGAACAATGCTTGCTGAGTATGTTATCATAAACCTCATGGAAATGGCTAAAAAATCAGAGTCTCCTGAAAGTCAAAAATCCTCAGGAGTATTGGCCAGAGCGTTAGCCAGAGCATTAAATAAATCAATCCTCTATCTGAGGATGATAAAGTTTTCCCATTCTGTCTTTGCACTTCCATTTGCATTTACCGGCGCAATGCTTGCCGCATCAGGAATCCCATCCTTTAGGCAGATATTCTGGATAATAGTTGCAATGGTTGGGGCGAGATCAGGCGCTATGGGATTAAACAGGATAATTGACAGAAATATCGATGCATTGAATCCGAGGACCGCGGGAAGGGAAATACCTTCGGGAAAGATAAAAGTGAAAGATGCATGGGCATTTACATTAATCTCATTTGCTATTTTGCTTACAGCAGCATATAACCTTAATGAACTCTGCTTTAAACTTTCGCCTCTTGCAGTCGGGGTTTTGATTCTTTACTCATTCACAAAAAGGTTTACATGGGCATCGCACCTTATCCTCGGAATAGCAATATCTGCCGCACCACTCGGAGCGTGGATTGCCGTGCGAGGCACATTTGATTTTGATATATTGCCTCTTGCCCTTGCTGTAGTTTTCTGGCTTGCCGGCTTTGATGTGCTTTATGCGCTTCAAGATGTTGAATTTGACAAAAAGCATGGGCTTTGCTCAATACCAGAGAGGTTCGGCATAAGGAAGGCATTGCTATTGTCAAAGGCATTTCATTTAGTCACATGGGTTTTGCTTGCGGCCACTGGAATTATTTTCAATTTAAATATTGCATACTGGTTTGGTATGGCTCTAATTGCAGGTCTTCTGATATATGAGCATTCTCTTGTAAAGCCGAACGACCTTAGCAAATTAAATATGGCATTTTTCAATATGAACGGCTACATAAGCATTGCAGTGTTTCTGTTTACATTGATTGCATTATTATTGTAATATGATATACTGAATTTGAGGAATTTTATGAGATGGAAATGCCTACAATAGTTTTACATCCGCATATTGAGAAAACATCTACTATATGTGGTGGCGAGCCTGTAATTAAAGGCACACGAATTAGTGTTAGGCTTATTGCTGAGTTTGAGCGACTTGGGAAAACGGTTGATGAAATAATCGCCATGTATCCTCATCTTACTCACGCTCAGGTATACGATGCGCTTTCGTATTACTATGACAACAAAGAGGAAGTTAACAGCTATATAGAAGAGGGTTCTGAGAAGCACATAAAAGAAGGATATAAGAATGAACAGTGGATAAAATAAAACTCTATCTTGATGAAGATATATCTCCTGTCATTGCTAGAATCTTAAGAAGTCGTAGATATGATGTCATAAGCGCCCATGAAGCAGGAATGCTCGGTAAATCTGACGAAGAACAGATAGAGTTTGCCCATAGAGAGAACAGAATTATAGTTTCTTTTAATTCGCGCCATTATGCCCCTCTTGCAAGAAAATATTTCTTTTCAGGAAAAGACCATGCAGGTATTGTAGTATCAAAAGTGATAGATATATCAGAAATGATAAGGCTATTGATTAACTTATTAGAAAACGCTAAAGCTAAAAATTTAAAGAACTATTTTAAGTGGCTTCAAGAATTTCAGTGAAATGGTTAAATGCTAAAGGCATATCTTAAGAGAATTTATGAGATTGCAGCTCGCGGGGACGCGAGGGAAGAGAGTTTTTACCCTGCATTAAGCAACCTGTTAGATGAATACACTCAATCTATCGGCAAAAGAAACATACACATAACAACCCTTCCTAAAAAGACCGATGCAGGAAATCCCGACTTCAGGATTTGGGATGGTAAACAGCATATTACCGGCTACATTGAGGCTAAAGCACCCCCCTTACATCCCCCCTTAATAAGGGGGGAATCAAAGAGTGGTGTTCCCCTTGATAAGGGGGGAAATAGGGGGGTGGAATATTTAGACCAGATTCAAGCAACAGAACAGTTAAAGCGTTACCTTCATACATTTCCGAACCTATTGCTTACCAACTTCTTTGAATTCAGACTCTATAGAAACGGCGATCTGATAGACAAGGTTTTTATCGGCAGACCTTATCATATCTATAAGCTCAAATCTGTCCCTGTAGTTGAAAATGAACAGAAGTTTTTAAATCTTCTTGAGAAATATTTCTCATTCTCTTTGCCGAAGGTATATGATGCCAGGAATCTTGCGATAGAGCTTGCTAAAAGGACCCGTTTCCTCAAGGATGAAGTAATCGCACAGGAATTGGAAGAAGAAGAGAAAAAAGGCAAGGGGAATATCCTCAATTTCTATAAAGTTTTTAAAGACCATTTAATAAACGGGCTTACGAAAGAGGATTTTGCAGACCTTTATTCGCAGACTATCGCCTATGGACTCTTTGCTGCAAGGACGCGCCACACCCCCCCTTATAAAGGGGGGGAATTAGAGGGGGGGGTTAATAGAAAGCTTGCCTATGACAACATTCCCCGCACAATAGGAATTTTAAGGGATGTCTTTAAGTTCATCTCATTGGGCGATTTGCCGCAACAGATGGAATGGATTATCGATGATATTTCAGAGGTGCTTGCTACTACCGACGTCTATAAGCTACTCGATGAGTATTTTAACAAGCACAAGGGCAAAGACCCTGTTGTTCATTTCTATGAAACCTTTCTCGCAGAATATGACCCCAAAACAAGAGAAAAAAGAGGCGTCTATTATACACCCGAGCCTGTGGTCTCTTACATTGTCCGCTCACTCCATCATATCCTGAAAGAGCATTTTGATAAAAAAGACGGTTTTGCAAGTCAGTCTGTAACAGTCCTTGACCCCGCAGCAGGCACGCTCACCTTTCTTGCAGAGGCTGCGCATCTTTCGGTTGAAGAATTCACTTCAAAATATGGAGAAGGAAAGAGAAAGGGTTTTATTAAAGAACATATACTCAAAAACTTCTATGCCTTTGAACTAATGATGGCTCCTTATGCAATAGGTCATCTGAAGATGTCGTTTCTTCTGGAAGAGTTGGGCTATAAGCTTCAAGCAGACGACAGGTTCAATCTCTATTTAACCAATACACTTGAGATGGAAGAACTTGCCCAGACAGAACTCCCTGGTATGGTTTCACTTTCTGAAGAATCGCACCTTGCAGGAAAGGTTAAAAAAGAACAGCCTATTCTCGTTGTTCTTGGCAATCCGCCTTACTCGGGGCACTCATCAAATATCGGCGATTGGATATCTAAAGAGATAAAAACTTATTTTCAAGTTGACGGCAAGCCACTTGGCGAAAAAAACCCAAAATGGCTGCAAGACGACTATGTTAAATTCATTCGCTTTGCACAGTGGAAGATTGACCAAGCAGGCGAAGGGGTTTTGGGCTTTATAACAAATCATAGTTATCTTGATAACCCAACCTTCAGAGGAATGAGGCAGTCTTTGATGCAGAGTTTTGATGAAATATATCTGCTTGACCTTCATGGCAACAGTCTGAAAAAAGAAAAATGCCCTGACGGCTCTAAAGATGAAAATGTCTTTGACATTCAACAAGACGTTGCTATTGCGCTGTTTGTAAAGAAGAAAAACGGTTCTTCCGTCATTCCCGCTTGTCGGGAATCATTCTTAAAGAAGGATGCCGGACAAGCCGGCATGACAACAAAAGGGGGGTGTAAAGTTTCTCATTCTGAACTATGGGGCTTTCGGGAGAGTAAATATGACTGGCTCAATAAGCATGATATTCAAACAACAAAATGGAAGACCATTAAACCAAAATCAGAGTTCTATCTTTTCATGCCGAGAAACGAAGGGCTTTTAAAAGCATACGAAAAGTATTCTAAGATTACCGATATTTTCCCCGTAAATAGCGTTGGTATTGTTACAGCAAGAGATAATTTTGTTATTGATCGTGACAGGGCTGCTCTAAAAAGAAGAATAATGCAATTCAGGGACAAAAGAATGCCTGACGAAATAATTAGTTTAACATATAATCTCAAAGATAAGTCTGGCTGGAAGTTAAAAGATGTTAGAGAAGAGATAATGAAAGATGACGATTGGGAGCAGGCAATAACAAAGATTCTCTACCGTCCTTTTGATGAGCAATGGATATTCTACCATGATGCTGTTATAGAACGTTCGCGCAAAGAAGTCATGCAGCATATGGTTAAGGATAATCTTGGGCTTATTACAGTTAGGCAGGTTGCTGAAGGCAACTTTAACCATGCTTTCGTGTCAGATACAATTGTTGAAAGCAGAATTACACTCAGCAACAAAGGTATTGGATTTTTATTCCCACTATATCTATATCAACAAAAAGACAAACCTAAAAAGAAATCTCTAAGCAGCATTATGATGCTTTTTGAAGAGCAGGTTGAATATGCTGTAAGAAAACCGAATCTGTCACAAGAATTTGTTGAACAATTAACGAAGGAGTATAAGAAATCATTTATCCCCGATTTGTCATTCCTGCGGAAGCAGGAATCCAGAGAAAAGGAACTGGATTCCCGTTTTCACGGGAATGACAGCCAATATATTACACCTGAAGAAATCTTCTATTACATCTATGCTGTGCTCTATTCAAATATCTACAGAACAAAATATGCAGAGTTCTTAAAAATAGATTTCCCGCGCGTTCCTTTCACAAAAGACTATAAGTTGTTCAAGAAAATGGGAGACTATGGGGAAAGGCTTGTTAGTCTGCATCTCCTGAAATCATCCGAGATTGACAAACCTGTTGCCAGATTTCAGGGTGAAGGGAATGATAAGGTTGAAAAGCTGAGATATTTTGAATCACCCTCCCCTTCATCCCCTCCCATCAAGGGAGGGGAAAGTGCTGTGAGAGACAAGGGGGCTCCCTCTCCCCTTGCGGGAGAGGGCAAGGGTGAGAGGGAATTTGGTCGCCTCTATATCAATCAAGACCAGTATTTTGAAGGAATTCCTCAAGAAGTCTGGGAATACCAAATCGGCGGTTATCAGGTCTGCGCCAAGTGGCTCAAAGACAGAAAAGATAAAACCTTATCTCTTTATGACATAAAGCATTACTTGAGAGTTGTATCTGCTATTGGAGAGACGATAAGTGTTCAACGCAAAATTGATAAAATATATTCACAGGTTGAAAAGATGTTATTAGATGGCTCTTTCTCAGATTGAGT
>DBNT01000164.1 GCA_002299835.1 Nitrospiraceae bacterium UBA665
GCCGAACCGTCCCACCGTTTAAGGGCAACTTCAGTATCACCTTTTACATTCAGCAATAAAACAGGCATATAAATAGTCTTTTCGCATCGATAAAGGCTTTGAAGCCATGTCTGCTTTCCTTGAATACGAATTAGATACGATTTCGATTAAAAACATTAGCGCTGAGATAGAGGCTGCATCTTTGTTTAATTCCCTGTCTTCTGACAACATGAGTTCTTTTGAAGATGTTTGCACCTTGCTGCTTACAGCTATATAAACAAGCCCTTTTTCTTTTCCTTCAAGCACATCGGGTCCGAGATTACCTGTAGTAGATATAGCATAATCAGTGCCTGTTAACTCCCTTACTTTTTCGGCCATTTCCGCTGCTGTTTCCCTGCTTATCACCCCGTGGGTGGATATAATCTCACTGGAAACCCCGAGTATTTTTTTCTTTGATTCTGCTGAATAAGTAACTACACTGGCCTCAAAGAATGCGCTTGCTCCGGGGATGGCTGTAAGATAATGGCTTATGAGGCCGCCAGTGCAGGATTCGGCAACAGAAAGGGTTATTCCCTTTTTGAGGAAGATTTCGTGCACTTTATAAACAGCTTCCGGTATTTTATTCATATGGATTTAGAAATATTGCAAGATTTTAGTATAATTTGTAAATAGCCTTGAAAAAGTTTAACTTTAAATAATGCTTGACTATCTCATAAAAAACGGTATTCTTGTTGACGGCAGCGGTTTAAAGCCTATTGAGACTAATATAGGCATATCCGGTGACAGGGTTGCCTATATAGGCAAAAATGAAATCCGTGCTGAAAATGTAATAGACGCAAAAGGGCTTGTAGTCTCACCGGGTTTCATTGATACCCACGGCCATTCAGAGTTTACCCTTCTTGTTGACGGCAGGGCAGAGGGTAAACTGTCGCAGGGCATTACCACCGAGATAAACGGCAACTGCGGCCTTTCAGCAGCGCCTCTTTACGGCAAGGCATTTGAGCAGAGGGAATCTGATTTAAATGAACTTTTGATAAAAGAAAGATGGTCGGGTTTCAGGGAATATTTCGATATTCTTAAAAAGAGGGGTCTCGCAATAAACTTTGCAACACTTTGCGGACATGGCAATCTACGGGCATCGGTTATGGGCTATAAAGACACTGCACCTGATGAAAAATCATTGAACAAAATGAAAGAACTTTTATCGGAAGCCATAAAACAGGGAGCAAAAGGCATTTCAACAGGATTAATTTATCCCCCCGGTGTCTATTCAACTACTGAAGAGTTAATTGAATTATGTTTATCGCTTGTCAGTCATCACCCATCACTTATTTATGCCTCTCATATGAGAAACGAAGGAGATAATCTTATTGAGGCAATCAGCGAGGTTGTAAGGATAGGAAAGGAATCAGGTGTGAATGTCCATATTTCACATATAAAAACAATGGGAGAGCAAAACTGGCATAAGGCGGACAGAGCTATTGAAGTAATGGAAAACGCGAGAAAATCCGGCATAACACTCACATGCGACAGATACCCGTATATCGCAGCCAGCACTGATCTGGATTCCGTCCTTCCTCCATGGGTTTATGAGGGTGGAATAAAAGAGGAATTGAAAAGACTTAAAGATAAAGATGCCGCATGGAAAATAAAAGCTGGCTTTGAACATGCAGACGATAGATACTGGCAGGGCATTTATGTGTCTTCTGTTACAAAAAGCATAAATAAATGGATGGAAGGCAATAGCCTCTTTGATATAGCCTTGAAAACCGGCAGGAGTCCTGTTGACACTCTCCTTGATATTCTCATAGATGAAAGGACAAGGGTTGGAGCGATATTTTTTTCTATGAATGAGGATAATTTAATCAAATTCCTTTCGCTTCCCTATACAATGATAGGCTCTGATAGTTCTGCGAGATCTTATTCTGGTCCGACATACAAAGGAATCCCTCATCCGAGAGGGTTTGGGAGTTTTCCGGCATTTATCGGCAGATATGTCAGGGATAAAGGGATTATGAATCTTTCAGAGGCTATAAGAAAGACAACTTCTCTGCCTGCCTTAACCTTTGGTCTTAACAATAGGGGAATCTTAAGAGAAGGTTTTTATGCAGATATAGTAGTGTTTGATTACGAAAGGATTATTGACAGGGCTACATTTAAAGAGCCTTATGCTAAACCTGAAGGAATTATATATGTATTTGTCAACGGCTCTTTAGTATTAAAAGAAGGCAGGCTTACAGGAGGTCTTGAAGGGAGAGTTTTAAGGTAAACCTAAATTGAGCAGTTTTAGGTTATAATAAATTTATAGATGCTTGAGATGTTTGTATTGGGTGTCGAAATAGTCTGAAACAGAGAAGGAGGTCAAAATGCTTGACAAGAAAGAATTGAAAGAAATTGCAAATATGGAGGGTAAGGATGGTTATTTTGTAAGTTTGTATCTTAATGTTGACCCTATGTTTAATCCGCGGGGCAATTATATGGTTCATTTCAAGAACATGATGAAAAACGCTGCGGAATCCATAAATAAAGCCGTGTACAAAGAAGTGAAGGACGACCTCGAAAAGGTCGAAAACTATGTGACATCTAATAAAAGGCTGTTTAAAAAGGGACTCGTCATAATAAGCTCATCTACAAATTCTTTCTGGAAAGAATATAATCTGAGTGTGCCTGTAAAAAATGAACTGATTGTTGACAAAACACCATATGCAAAACCCCTTATGGATATTCTCGACAACTACCAGAGGTATGCCGTGCTGCTCGTTGACAAGGAATCCGCAAGGATATTCGTGGTGCATCTTGGCGAGATTGTTGAATATGGCGAAGTTCAGACGCCGGATGTGCCGGGAAAACACAAAAAGGGCGGATGGTTTTCCCTTTCACAGAACCGCTATGAAAGGCATATAGATTTCCATGTAGCGATTCATCTCAAGGATGTTGTGGAAAAGCTCGACTCATTTCTGAGCGGTGAATACATCGGAAGGTTGATAATCGGCGGCTCGGATGAGGCTCTCACTGCAGTCAAAGGAATGCTTCACAAGACAGTCATTGATAAGGTTATAGATACGGTTAAAATAGAGATGTTTGCAAAACCCGATGAGATAATAAAGAAAGTGCAACCGGTTGTGCTTAAATATGAAAAACAGAAAGAAGAGGAGGAAGTGGATTTCCTTATTGAGAGGGCTATGAAAAACGAAAATGCTGTTATCGGACTGGAGAATGTCCTTAATGCACTTCAGAAGCAGAGAGTAATGAAGCTGTTCTTTGTTAAGGATCATAAGGCATCAGGCTATATCTGCAATTCCTGCGGGCTTTTGACGGAACAGAAGATAGACTCATGTTCTTACTGCAGCGGTGAAATAGAGGTGGTTGATTATATGATAGATCTTGCAGCCAAAAAAGCAGCTCAGCAGGGTGCGCTAATTGAGGTTGTCACTGAAAGTAAAAAACTGTTTGATGCAGGAGCAATAGGGGCGTTTCTGAGGTTTTAAAAAAAGGACAGCGGGGTTTAGAGAAACTGAGAAGAAATTTTACCTTTCTCTCATTTTCTCTTCTTCTTCCTGCTCTGTTTTGCATTCAATGCACATATTGGTTACGGGCCTTGCTTGGAGTCTTTTTATATCAATCTCTTCGCCGCATACTTCACAGATGCCATATGTGCCGCTCTCTATCTTGTCAAGTGCCTCGTCTATTTTTTTCAGCAACTGCCTTTCTCTTCCCCTTAACCTCAGCATGAAATTTTTGTCTATTTCAGCTGATGCCTGATCTCCGAGTTCAGGGAATACACCTTCATCCGGCAGCGAATTTCTTGCATCGACGGCCTCCGTAAGAAGGATTTCTTTTTGCTGCAATAATTTTTTCTTTATTTCCTGTGTTTTCTTTTCTCTCATTGAGATGTCCTTATTAGCCTTTGTTTTGTTTGTTCCTTTCATTTTTTATGCCCCTCGGTAGAAAAGTTGAAAATGCATTCTTGATACAATAGCAGAAAAGCAAAATCGCAGTCAAACATATTTGACTTGACAAGTAGGGAAGATAGTAATATAAAATTACCAATCGTGGATTATTCGGATGGCTTGGTAGGCATTATTCATTAAAATTTTAAAGCATTTAAGAGGTGGCTATGACAAAAGCAGACATTGTTCAACTTGTATTTGAGAAAGTAGGGCTTCCAAGAAGCGAGGCACATGAAATTGTAGAGACTGTTTTTGATACAATAAAGAAGACCTTGATAGATGGAGAGACCATAAAGATTTCAGGCTTCGGAACCTTTACTGTCAGAAAAAAAGGCTCCCGTATAGGCAGAAACCCTAAAACAAAAGAAGAGGTTGAAATAACCCCCCGCAGGGTTGTGACATTCAGGGCAAGTGATTATCTCAAGGAGCTTGTTGAAAAAACATAAATGCATGCGGTATGCAGTCAGGCCTGTCTGCGTGTCCGCACAGGCAGGCAACGCACAGGCAGACCAACGGCACAGGTAGATTAAATTATTAAAATGTATGAAGTATTTAAGCCACCAGAGCCTTTGAGGCTATTTCCCGAAAAGCTTTTTTATAAAATAGGGGAAGTAAGCAGGATTGTTGGTGTTGAGACTTATGTTTTAAGATACTGGGAAACCGAGTTTCCGTTTCTTAGTCCGAAGAAGAGCAAATCAGGCCAGCGCGTTTATACTAAAAAAGATATTGACCTGATATTGCAAATAAAAAAACTTCTTTATGATGATAAATACACTATTGACGGAGTAAGACAGAAGCTTGGCAGCAGCATTTCTACCTGTGCTGTTGGCACGGCAGACAGGCAGCAGGAGAAAGCTGATGTTGCGATGGCGGAAACCGGTGTTATAGAAAACAAAACCGGAGCCGATGCCCTAAGCATAATCAGCATGGTAAAGAAAAGGCTGCAGGAAATACTCCGTAATAATTTCGGGGCGTAGCGCAGTTTGGTTAGCGCACTCGCTTGGGGTGCGAGAGGTCGGCCGTTCGAATCGGCTCGCCCCGATTAAAATTCAGCAACGAGTGACAAGTGACGAGTGACAGATTAGAAGATTTAAAAAAAATACCTATCTTCTCATTCCTTAATGATGAGGAACTGAAGGAAATCCAGTCATATCTAATCAGAGAAAGATTTAAGAAAAAAGAAGAGATATTTTCTGAAGGCGACCATCCTGAATGGTTCTATATACTGCTTAACGGCACGGTCAAAATAACTAAACTCTCCTACGACGGCAAGGAAATAATAATTGAACTAATTTCACCGCCTGATTTTTTTGGTGGTTTGGCTGTATTAAAGGGATTTCCATATCCGGCCAACGCTATTGCAATGGAAGATGCTGAAGTCCTGAGAGTTTCAAGACACGATATTCTAATGATAATAGACAGGTTTCCGAATGTAATGCATAACATAACATTAAATCTTGGAGACAGGATAAGGGAATTTCATGATACTTTAAAAAATATTGCTCTTCAAAAAGTAGAATCAAGAATAGCATCGCTACTTTTAAAGCTTGCTGATAAGTCAGGGCTGAAGAGTAAGCAGGAAGAAGTTGTTATTGACATAAAACTTACCAAACAGGATATTGCAGAGATGGTGGGAACTACAGTTGAGACAGCTATAAGAGTTATGAGCAAATTTAAAAAATCAGGATATATCAGCGAAAAAAATGGAAGATTTGTAATAAAAAAACCAGAGGCATTACAATTTTTATTTGGAAAATAATAGAAATTATGGATAAAAACCATCAAGGTATCAAGAAATTGACTGGAAAAAGACAAAAGGGATGAGGGGTATCATAACGCATACTACTTTGACATTGATACCGAAATTCTCAAACTATATACCCCTCTATCATTAAATCATCGCCGACTCTCTTAATTTTTATATCCCCTATTCTATGCGCATCTTCTAACCTGCGAAATACATTTCCGCCAACAGCCGGAATCGAGCCTTTGCCGCCTATTATCTTAGGCGCTATAAAAAAAACTACTTTATCGACTATTCCGTCCTGAAGCGCATATGCATTAAGGGATGCCCCCCCTTCAATCATAACAGATACAATGCCAGTTTCACCCAGCATTTTCATAAGCCATTTCAAATCAACACGCTCTCCTTCATATTCTATTATTTTTACGCCTTTTTCAAGCAGTGTTTTTATTTTTCTTTCTTTTGACTCTTGACTCCAGACTTGTGACCCCCGCTTAAAACCTGCGGGGGCAGGCTTCTGACTTTGCTTTGCAATAACTATCGTTTCTGGCGGCACATCAAATATATTATAATTTAATGGTATCTCAAGATTTGGGTCTATAACAATTCTTTTTGGATTTTTTGTCTCTTGAACCCCTGAACTCCTGAACCCTTGAACCCTTACTGTAAGTTCCGGATTATCTGCCTTTACTGTTCCTGCTGCTGTCAAAATCGCATCCACGCTGCCCCTCATCTGATGAACAATTTTTCTTGCCTTTTCGCCTGTTATCCACTTTGACTGGCCTTCAGGTGTTGCAATTTTTCCATCGAGAGTCATTGCGGTTTTTAAAATAACAAATGGCATTTTTGTTGTAATGAATTTTATATAAGCCTCATTAAGCCTTTTTGCCTTATCTTCAAAAATTCCATTAATAACTTCAATGTCGTGCTTTTTTAACTCCTCGATTCCTTTTCCGGAAACCTTGGGATTCGGGTCTTTCATAGCCACAAAGACTTTTTTGATTCCTGAATCTATAATCGCCTTTGTGCATGGAGGGGTGCGTTTGTCAAAATGACAGCAGGGCTCAAGTGTTACATAAAGAGTGGAGTCTTTTGCCTTATTTTCTGCCTTTAAAATTGCGAGCACCTCTGCATGAGGCTCGCCTGCTTTTTTGTGATAGTCTTCAGCAATAATTTGTCTGTTTTTGACTAACACCGCTCCGACCATAGGATTCGGACTTGTCATGCCCCTGGCTTTTGCAGCCAAAGTTAGCGCCCTTTTCATAAATAGAATGTCTTTATCGGTAGCTTTCATTCCCCATTATTTTCATTAAAAAGAATGAAAAAGTAAAGAAAAATATGAAACTTAAACAGTAAAATGGTATAATAAAAATTATTGACTGGGAAAGTCTATGAAACATTTATATCTTAAAAAAACACAAGAGGTTATTAAAATCTCCCTTAACCCCTGTCTGCGTGCGGACACGCACAGGCAGGCATCTTTTTCAAAGAGTGAAGCTTCAAATATTCCCCCTTTGATAAGAGGGAATAAGGGAGGCGACCCCCTTTACTAAAAAAAGGTGGGTGGGTGGGATTTTAAAATGAAAAGAACTATTTATGTAGTTGATGATGTCCAGACAAATATTGAGCTTGTGGAAGCGGTATTCAGAAATAACCCTGATATTGAAATTAAAAAAGCGAAAAATGGAGCGGAATTCATCGATTTAATGGATCAGAACGGTTGCCCTGACCTGCTTTTGCTAGATCTCATGATGCCGGTAATGGACGGCTTCGAAGTGCTTAAAGAAACAAAAGACTTACGGGAAAAGAGTTATTTCCCTATTATTGTCCTGTCAGCCCTTACAGACAGGCAAAGCATTATAGATGCCCTTTTATTAGGCGCAGACGATTATGTAACAAAACCCTTCTTTGTAGAGGAATTAAGAGCACGGGCTTGCAATATGCTCAAGCTGAAAGAAAGGGATGAATTTCTGAACACCTCGCTGGATATTATGGAATCAAATCTACTGGAAAAGCTTATAATGCTTGAGCATACCCAGCTTGAGATTATAATAAGGCTCGGCAAGGCATCTGAATTCAGGGACGATGAAACAGGACGCCATATTGAAAGAATATCTAACTATGTAAGCCTGATAGCCGGGGCAATGGCTCTCAACAATGAACAAACCACCCTGATGAAACATGCCTCGCCCATGCACGATGTCGGGAAAATAGGAATCCCTGACAACATACTCCTTAAGCCGGGAAGACTTACGGAAGATGAGTTTAAAATAATAAAACTCCACACGATTATCGGAAGCAAGATCTTGAGCGGAACTACCCTTCCACTTTTAGAACTCGCAAGAGAAATAGCAGTAAGCCATCACGAAAGATGGGACGGAAATGGCTATCCGCAGGGATTAAGCAAAGAAGACATTCCTATATCGGGAAGAATAGTTGCTATAACGGATGTATTTGATGCCCTGACATCAGACAGGGTATACAAAAGCGCATGGACCATTGAAAAGGCTCTGGACTATATAAAAGAGCAAAGGGGTAAACAGTTTGATCCCGATGTAGTTGATGCATTTTTTTCTGTTGTAGATAAAATAATAGAAATTAAGGCTGTAAAAGCTGATGCTCACCCCGTAAAACCTATAATCCAGCAGATTATAAACGGCGATGTGAGAATTGAGGAACTTATAGAACGGTGGAGGTAAAAATCGCTAATTCCGAGCCACTTTTGATTATTCCCCTCGGCGGTGTTGAGGAAATCGGCCTTAATATGACGGTCATTCAGTATTCTACCGACCTCATTATAATTGATGCAGGTTTAATGTTTCCAGAAGAGAATATGCTTGGCGTTGATCTTGTAATCCCTGATTTTTCCTATATCCTTCAAAACAGAGAAAAAATAAAAGGAATAATACTCACACACGGTCATGAAGACCATACAGGCGCATTGCCATTTTTACTAAAGGAACTCAACCAGACAAACCCGCTGCAGGAATTTAACGGAACAAATCCTGCAAACTCAAATGTTTCAGTATATGGCACCCCTCTGACACTCGCTCTTATTAAAGAAAAATTAAAAGAACATAATTTATTTGATGTCCGGCTTATGCCTGTGCGTCCGAGGGAGTCTATTACACTCGGAGCATTTAATGTAGAATTCATAAGGGTGACGCACAGCATTGTCGATGGCGTGGGGCTTGGCATCAGCACCCCTTTTGGCAATATTATTCATACAGGAGACTTCAAGCTTGACCCCACGCCTGTTGATGGAGAATTGATGGACTTTCACAAATTTACCGAATATGGAGAAAAAGGTGTTCTCCTTATGCTTTCAGACAGCACCAATGCCGAAAAAGGCGGATTTACTTTCTCAGAAAAAGAGGTGTACAGGGCATTTGAAGATATATTTTTTAAAACAACCGGCAGGATAATCATAACCACATTTGCATCAAACATACACAGGATACAGCAAGCAATAGATGTTGCAGTGCAGCACAAAAGAAAGATTGTAATGTGCGGCAAAAGCATGGTTTCAAATGCCCAGATTGCCCTTGACCTCGGTTATCTAAAAATACCCAAAGACACATGGATACAAATTGAGCATCTTAAAAACATTCCTGACAGCGAGGTCGTAATAATAACAACAGGCAGTCAGGGGGAGCCCATGAGTGTGCTAAGTAGAATTGCAACAGGTGAGCATAAACATATAAATATAAAAGACGGCGATACAGTTATTGTCTCTGCAAAGGCGATTCCCGGCAACGAACGTTCTATAGGGAAAATCGTAAATCACTTGATGAAAAGAGGAGCAAATGTAATATACGAAAAGGTATCGGAAATACATGTCTCAGGGCATGCATCAAAGGAAGAGCTAAAACTCATGATAAATCTTATTAAACCCAAATACTTTATGCCGGTGCATGGTGAATACAGGCATCTCAAATGCCATGCCAGGCTGGCTGAAAAATCAGGAGTTTTTCCTAACAATATATTCATAATGGAAAACGGCACAGTTCTTGAAATAACAGAAACAGGCGCAGTCATAAATGGAAAAATAATCTCAGGCAGGGTTTTCATTGACGGCAAAGGTGTGGCAGGCGTTGAAGACGCCGTGATCAGAGACAGAAGAAGACTTGCACATGATGGAATAGTCATAGTCTTTGTGGGCATAGAAAGGGCATCAAAAAAGATTGTATCTGGCCCAGAAATAATTTCCCGTGGATTTGTATTTGAAGACGCCTCTCATGATATAATAAACGAAGTCAAGGAATTGATGGCAAGCACCCTCATGAGCTGCGAGGATGACATAATCTCCAATGTCTCTTTTGTTCAAGCAAAATTGCGATCTACTTTAAAAAAATATTTGAGAAACAAAATGGACAGAAAACCTATGATACTGCCGATTGTAATTGAAGTGTAAAATGGAAGCTATTAAAGCAATAATTTTAGGCATTGTTCAGGGAATTACAGAATTTTTACCTATAAGCAGCACAGCACATTTAATCCTTTTTAGATGGTTTTTCGGATGGGAAGGAGAAATAGATTCGCTCACATTTGATGTGGCAATTCATGGCGGCACATTGCTTGCTCTTTTGGTCTACTTTTACAGGGACTGGATAAACCTGTTTCTGAATGACAGGCGGCTTTTGCTTTTTATTGCAATCGCTACTATTCCTGCAGGTGCAGCAGGACTTCTGCTGCATGATATTGTTGAGCATACATTGAGAGACCCGCTGATTATAGTATTTTCGCTAATTGGTTTTGGTGTATTAATGCTGGTTGCAGAAAAATATGGCAAACAGAAAAAAGAATCTCTACATACTATTACATTAAAAGATGCGATATTTATTGGCACTGCGCAGGCAATTGCTCTTATACCTGGTGTTTCAAGGTCGGGAATAACAATAACAGCCGGACTTTTTAGAAATCTAAAACGAGAATCCGCTGCAAGATTTTCTTTTTTGCTATCAACCCCAATAATCGGAAGCGCTGTCTTCCTTGAAGGCAAAAACATACTTGCTAATCCAGATAAATATAACCTTGACATATTTGCGATGGGCTTTATATCAGCCTTTATTTCAGGCTTTTTTGCAATAAAATTTCTGCTCGGTTTTTTAAAGCGATATCCTCTGAATGTCTTTGTTTACTACAGATTTATACTTGCCAGTGTAATATTATTTGTAATATTATGAACTGGCTCTTTCTCATATTGAGTAGGTAAAGGGTAACACTCTCTGA
>DBNT01000084.1 GCA_002299835.1 Nitrospiraceae bacterium UBA665
GAGAGTCTCTCCCGTCAAGGGGGAGGGAATCAAGAGAGTCTCTCCTGTCAAGGGAGAGGGAACAGTTTTAGAATTTCTAAATCGGGATTTGGGTTGGAGGTTTCTATTGACAAGCTCAATAAAAAAGGTTACACTTGGGCATGTTTATTTGGTTACCGATAAACGCACCGAAAAGCCATGAGCTATAAATAATGAATACAATAGAAGAAAAAGAAAAAAAAACTGAAACTCAACAGATAGACCCTCTGTATTTCGTAGTGCGTGAGTTAGACAGTATAAAGGCAAATACAAGAGAGGAGTTTGACAAGGTCTATAAAGAATTTGATAGGGTCTATGAGGAATTTGATAAGGTTTATAAAGAATTTGATAGGGTCTATAAAGAGTTTGACAAAATCTACGCAAGGTTTGATAAGATAGAAGCCCAGATTCATGACCTTAGATCATTTACAGTAAAACTTGTTTTCAGCATGGCAGCGCTTATAATAGCAGGCGTTGGCATTATGTTTCAGATTATGAGATAGGTCTTTTAAAAGGAGGTGATGCGTGGAATAAGCAGAAAAGACAAGCAGCGTCATTCCTGCGGAAGCAGGAATCCAGACGCCGTCCCAGCGAAAGCGGGGGGCTATTCAAAAAGCACTGGATTCCGTGTCAGGCACGGAATGACAGAAAAGGGTTTCAGAATGACAGAAAAGTTGAGAGGAAATCCGCCTTTGGCGGACAGATACTGAACCGAGCACTCAATTGCTAATATGGTGTCAGTAAATGCATCAATGAATGCATGAGTGATTTCATATCTACGATTGAGTGTATAAAGTTGAGTGCTCGGGAAGTTAAGGAGAGAAAATGAAAAAGTATCTTGTATTAGTCTTAGGGATGCTCATGGTATTTGGCTTTACAGCAAATGCATTTGCCAGCGGCATTCATGCTGCAATTCCTGCTGACAGATCAGCAGTTGTAGCGCCAATGGGCACAGATATAAGGCTCGGCGGAGAGATAAGGATAAGAGGCTGGTATCAGGAAAATACTACTACTGATGCTGGCGTTAAAGCTCCAACAGGCAGTCCATATAGGGCTGACTCAATGGCATGGTATGACCAGAGGGTGAGGCTCTTTCTTAATGTAAGGACAGCCCCTAATGTAACAGGAAGGATTATGCTTGAGACAGAGCCAGAAAACAGAAACTGGGGCCATGCGAACACAATTGGTGACCACGGTGCGGGTGTAAGAACCGGCCAGAGGCTTGATATTGCTGAGGCATGGATTGCATACACTGGAAAAGGACTTTTGGGAGTTCCATCTGGAATTAGGGCAGGTCGTCAGCCTGTTGTTATTGGTGAAGGAACATTCTTTGACCACAGAAGATTCGGCAATGACGCAATTCTCCTCTGGGTAGAGCCAGCAAAAGGAACGGATATTAACTTCGTAACAGCAAAGCTGTTTGAGAGAGCAGTAGTAGATAACACTGATGATATAGACCTTTACAGCTTAAAGCTCACACACAGGCTGGATAGGGACAACACAATCGGCGCTAACCTCTCATTAGTAACATCAAGTGATATGGACGCAACAATTGGTGGCTTTTCCAGAATGCCAGTTACTGGATTAAGCTATGCAGATGCCAAACTTAATCTCTGGAATCTCGGCTTGCTTGCAAGAGGAAAGGTTTCAGACATCGGATACAGGGCAACTGTTGACTTCCAGTTCGGTGAAGTTAACAATATTGTTCCAACCGCCCCAGCCATAATTAGGGATGTCGATTTCAGAGGTTATGGAATTACCCTCGGCGCCAACTACAGGATTGACCCTGTAACATTAAGGGCTAACTTTGTCTATGGCTCTGGAGACGACAACCTTGATGGCAAAAACAAGGCATTCCAGACATTTGTAGGCAATGTAATAGACCCGAATCTTCCTACAGTTGTTTATGGCTGGAGAGTTGACTCTGCAACAGGCTTCCGCGGAACAGGAATTTCCAACACTACAGCATACAATCTCGGCTTAACTACAAGCCCTATGAAGGATCTCACATTACACCTTGACTACTATCTCTTAAGGGCATCAGAGAGGCTTGCTACAACAGGCTTTGGCTCTGACAAAGAAATTGGCTCTGAGCTTAACATGAGGCTTACATACACAATCGCAAGGGGTCTCACATACCATATTAATACTGGTATTCTCTTTGCAGGTGACTTTTATAAGACCGGCGTAGTAGGAGCTACAACTAATGATCCGAAAAACGCAGTTGTATTTCAGCACGGGTTAGTATTTAGCTTCTAAACGACAGAAGTTCAGAAGTTCAGAAGTCAAGGCGGGGCAGAAATGCCCCGCTTTTTTTTGTTGGCGTTACAACCCCGCTTTTTTTTGCTTGCATTTCAGAATATCCTTTGTTAAACTTAATTAAAATTTAAATTTGGTCAGGGGAATCACCAATGCAGGTTGCAGAAATTGAACTCTATGAAATCTTAAAAGAAAAAGTCGGTGAAAAAGAAGCTAAAACCTTAGTTGAGTATATTGAAGCTAAGATTGAGAAGAAGCTTGCAGAAAAGCAGGATATTCTTGCTACAAAGATAGACCTTGCCAACATGAAGGCTGAAATCATCAAATGGATGTTTATATTTTGGGTAGGACAAATAGGGGCGTTAATAGCTATTTTACAGATATTTTTCAAATAACCCTTGCACCCCAAATCCCGATTTAGAAA
>DBNT01000110.1 GCA_002299835.1 Nitrospiraceae bacterium UBA665
CCCCTTAATCCCCTCCCGTCAAGGGAGGGGAGACAAAAAGAAGCCCTCCCGTCAAGGGAGGGGAGACAAGCAGAAATACTCCAGTCAAGGGAGGGGAAAGTTACCCACTTGAAATGAGAAGGAACCATATTTTTAAATATAGATATACTGTTTTTAACTGGAGGGTATTATGGACTATGTATTGAAAATAATAAAAGAAAGGCGGAGCATTAGAAGTTTTGAAAAAAAGGATATTTCTGAGGAAGTAATTGAGAAATTGATAGATGCGCTCATATGGGCACCGAGTGCAGGAAATCTTCAGTCAAGAAAATTCTATTTTATTAAAGATGACAAAACAAAGAAGAATATAGCAGTTGCAGCCCTTAACCAGAATTTTATTTCAGAAGCGCCTCTTGTTGTCGTTGGATGCACGGATAGAAGTATAGAAAACCGCTATGGAGACAGAGGGGTGCATTTATATTCGATTCAGGATGTCGCTTGCAGCATTATGAACATGATGCTTGCTGCATGGGAAAACGGTCTCGGCAGCGTGTGGGTCGGCGCTTTCAGGGAGAGTGATGTTTTTGAGATGCTTGATATGCCGCGCAATTTGAGACCTGTTGCGATTGTTCCCGTAGGCTATCCATTAAGGATATCATCTCCACCACCAAGGGTTTCTGCAAAAGAGGCGGTAGAATTCAGATAGAGAGTTTTTTTATGCACTCCTCCATATCCTCCGGCGGGGGGCTTGAGAACTCCAGATATTCTTTTGTAACAGGATGGATAAATCCGAGGGTCTCTGCATGGAGCATTTGCCTTGGAAAGACAATCTTTTTCCTCTTTCCCTCAACTTTAACCTCAACCTCAACCTTTTTGCCATATGTTTTGTCACCGAGCACAGGATGTCCTATTGCTGAGAAATGTACTCTTATTTGATGTGTTCTCCCTGTGCCTAATTTTGCCTCAATGAGCGTTGCAGCATCGAATCTCTCTATTACCCTCCATCGCGTAACCGCTTCTTTTCCCCTTTTTGTTCGTGTAGACATCTTTTTCCTATCAGAGATGGCCCGTCCTATCTTCATTTCGATCTCCCCTGAATTCCCTTTGATATTGCCGTAAACAAGTGTTACATATTTTCTGTTGATTGTCCTTTTTTTGAACTGCTCCACAAGGTCATAGTATGCCTTATCATCGAGGGCTGCAACCATTATCCCCGATGTATCCTTATCAAGCCTGTGGACTACACCAGGGCGTAAAGGCCCTCCGACAGTTGCCAGTTTTTTGCAATGACAGGCAAGTGCATTAAGTAAAGTGCCCCTGTTATGCCCTGCTGCAGGATATACAACCATGCCCGACGGTTTATCCACCACAACGAGATATGCATCCATGTAAAGTATTTTTACCTGGAGTGCTTCTGGTATGAGTATTTCCTTTTCTTTTTCAGGTTTGTGGATTGTAATGACATCGTTTGTCTTCACCTTGTAGTTTTGGTTTTCTGTCTTGTTATTCACAAGGACAAGGCCTTCTTTTATGAGCCTTTGAACCTGCGAGCGGGTAATGCCTGTCTTTTCTGAAACAAATATATCTATTCTCTTTAAAACATCAGGTTGTGAAACAGTAATAGAAGTTGTCTGTGTTCTGTGTTCTGTATTCTGTGTTCTGTCTTTCATATCCTTGCAAATATTATATCAGACTATGATAGAATTACCAGTCAACGATATTGGAGGAGACACCTTGAAACTCAATGAACTAACCATTTCCGAATTAAGAAGGCTTCTTGACAACAGGGAAATAAAGCCCCGGGAAGTCCTTGACGATATTTATGGCCATATTGATGCAGTAGAAGATAAGGTAAAGTCTTATATTACAATAACTAAAGATGTTGCCTATGAAATGGCAAAGGATGCAGGGCAGGCAATCCTTGACAATAAGGCGTCCCAACTGACAGGAATACCTGTTGCTGTGAAAGACAATATGTGCACAAAGGGGATTCTTACCACCTGCGCCTCAAAGATACTTCACAATTTTATTCCTCCTTATGAAAGCACTGTGACAGCACGGTTAAAGGAGCAGGGATATATTCTTACAGGCAAAACCAATCTCGATGAGTTCGCCATGGGCTCTTCAACTGAGAACTCAGGTTTTCATACAACAAGAAATCCATGGGACCTGGAGCGTGTTCCAGGCGGAAGCAGCGGAGGCTCTGCTGCAGCAGTTGCTGCTCAGGAATGTATTGCAGCCATCGGCTCTGATACAGGAGGTTCAATAAGACAGCCTGCTTCACTCTGCGGAGTTGTCGGTTTAAAGCCAACATACGGCAGGGTTTCGAGATACGGGCTTGTTGCCTTTGCATCATCCCTCGACCAGATAGGGCCTATTACAAAGAATGTTACCGATGCTGCAATAATGCTTAATGCTATAGCAGGGCATGATCCAAAGGACTCGACATCAGCGCCAATTGATGTCCCTGACTTTGCAAAGGCGCTCGGTCAGGAAATAAAGGGGTTAAAGATTGGTATTCCAAAGGAATACTTTATCGAGGGAATGGATGAAGATGTAGAAGACTCTGTTCGTTCAGCAATAAAGAAGCTCGAATCACTGGGTGCAATTCCTGTTGAGGTCTCTCTTCCTCATACAGGTTATGCAGTTGCAACTTACTATATACTTGCCACATCAGAGGCATCGTCAAACCTTGCAAGATATGATGGTGTTAAATATGGTTTTAGAGCAAGTGGAAAAGATTTGCTTGATATGTACATGAATACAAGGTCCCAGGGATTCGGCGCAGAGGTAAAAAGGAGGATAATGCTCGGCACTTATGCCTTATCTGCTGGGTATTATGATGCCTATTATAAAAAAGGCCAGCAGGTGAGGACATTGATAAAGCAGGACTTTGACAATGCATTTAAAGATGTGGATGTGATTGTTACGCCAACCTCGCCGGGCGCTGCATTTAAGATTGGCGAGAAGACAACAGACCCCCTCCAGATGTATCTATCGGACATTTTTACCATATCTGTGAACCTCGCAGGCGTGCCTGCCATATCTATTCCATGCGGATTTACAAAAAATAATCTACCTATCGGATTGCAGATTATAGGTAAACATTTTGACGAAGAGTCAATATTAAAAATTGCCTATGCCTATGAGCGAATCACAGAGTGGCATTTAAGGAGACCATCAATATGAGTCAAGCGTTGAACGTTGAGCGTCAAGCGTCTTTATATGAAAAATACGAAGCTGTCATAGGTCTTGAAGTCCATGCCCAGATGCTGACGGAGACAAAGATATTCTGCGGCTGTTCCACTAAATTCGGCTCCGAGCCCAATACACAGACTTGCCCTGTATGTATAGGTATGCCGGGAGTGCTTCCTGTGCTTAACAAAAAGGCGCTTAAATTCGCAATAAAGACAGGGCTTGCCGTGAATTGTAAAATATCCCCTTATAGCAGGTTTGCGAGAAAGAATTATTTCTATCCAGATTTGCCAAAGGGTTATCAGATAAGCCAGTATGAGCTTCCTATATGCGAGAAAGGTTATATAGAAATCGTTGTTGATGGAGAAATAAAGCGGATAGGCATTACAAGGATTCACATGGAAGAAGACGCAGGCAAAAATATCCATGAAGGCGGGGGCAATTACAGCTTTGTCGATTTAAACCGTGCAGGCATTCCGTTGATGGAGATAGTCTCTGAGCCGGACATCAGAAGTCCTAAAGAGGCTGCCGAATATATGAAGAAGCTGAGAACCATTTTGAGATACCTTGACATATGCGATGGCAACATGGAACAGGGCTCTCTGAGGTGCGATGCCAATGTCTCAATAAGACCTGTTGGGCAGAAGGAATACGGAACAAGGGCAGAGGTAAAAAATATCAACTCATTTAAGTTCGTTGAAAAGGCTCTGGAATACGAGATTAAAAGACAGATAAAGGTTGTTGAAGAAGACGGAAAGGTAATACAGGAGACAAGGCTCTGGGATTCAAATAAGGGCGCCACCTTGTCTATGCGGGGAAAGGAAGAGGCCCATGACTACCGGTATTTCCCTGAGCCAGACCTCGTGCCTATAACTGCAGATAAGGAGTGGATTGATGGAATCAGGACTAAACTTCCTGAATTGCCTGACGCTAAAAGGGAAAGATTTGTTTCTGAATACGGCATTCCCGAATATGATGCTGACCTCCTTACTTCAGAGAAGGCGATTGCCGACTGGTATGAGGATGCTGTGGCAGCAGGCGGACAGCCAAAGGCGGTCTCCAACTGGATGATGGGCGATCTCATGAAGATGCTTAATGAGGAGAACAAACCCATAGAGGAGTGTCCGTTAAGTCCGGAACAGCTTGCGGGTATGCTTAAGCTCATGGACAATGGAACAATAAGCGGCAAGATAGCAAAGACTGTATTTGAAGAGATGTACAGAACCAGGGAAAATGCTGATGAGATTGTTAAAGAAAAAGGTCTTATTCAGATAAGCGATAGAGGAGAGATAGAGAAGGCGATAGATGATATCCTCGCAAAGAGCCAGAAAGAGGTTGAACGTTATAATGCCGGAGATGAAAAACTGTTGGGGTTCTTTGTGGGGCAGGTTATGAAGGCAACAAAAGGGAAGGCAAATCCTCAGGTAGTGAATGATATATTGAAAAAGAAATTGAAATAGCAAAATTTATATTGACATAATATGGCGTTTTTTATTATAAATATGCAAGCGTGTAAAGTTAAAATTATGGAAAGGGAGAGATAAAACAAGAAAGGAGGTGAATACGCATGAGAATAATCGCATTAGTGGTTGCCATCCTTACAACAGTTGTTTTTATAGGCAGTACAATAGCAACTCCTCCAGGAAAAAATGTTGAATACGCAGGGGGCGGAGCAGGCAAAGTTATCTTTGACGGAAAAGTTCATGCTGACAAAGGAATTAGATGCATTGACTGTCACCCTAAGATTTTCACAATGAAGAAAGAAGCAAAGATGACCATGGCAGACCATAACGCTAATAAGTTCTGTTTTGCCTGTCATGATGGCAAAAGGGCATTTAGCGCAGCAAATAATTGCGCTAAATGTCATAAGAAGTAAATATAAAATAAAAAGGGCGGTCTAACAATAATAATTAGCCGCCTTTTTTTATTTAATCGGTATTTTATTTAATGTAGGATAGCCATTTTTCATATTTATTATTTTTGCCTTTTACGATATCAAAAAATATGGTCTGAAGTTTTTTGGTTATTCTACCTCTTTTACCGTCTCCTATTGCTCTTCCATCTAGTTCTCTTATAGGCGTAACCTCTGCTGCTGTTCCTGTAAAAAATGCCTCATCAGCTATATAAATCTCATCTCTTGTAAACCGCTCTTCTTTTACATCCACTCCTTCATTCCGCGCTATGGTAATTATACTGTCTCTTGTGATGCCTTCAAGTATGGAAGTTAAAGGGGTTGTTTTTAATGCGCCATTTCTTACAATAAATATGTTTTCACCGCTGCCCTCTGATATATATCCATCTGCATCAAGCAGTAATGCCTCATCGTAGCCAGATGATATTGCCTCTTTCTTTGCAGTCTGTGAATTTACATAGTAGCCGCACACCTTGCCTCTTGACATATTTGAATTTACATGATTTCTTATAAACGAAGACACTTTGACCCTAATTCCCTTTTCAATGCCCTCTTCTCCTAAATATGCACCCCACGGCCAAGCAGCAATAGCTACATTTATAGGATTGCTTTTTGGATAAAGACCCATTGCTCCATATCCGATATATACCAGTGGCCTAATATAGCACTCCTTTAGTTTGTTTGTTTTGACCGTATCGATGATTGCTTTTTTGATCTCGTCTTCGGTAAAAGGTATATCTATGAGAAATATATGTGCTGTCTGAAAAAGTCTCTTAACATGCTCGTTGAGCCTAAATATAGCAGGACCCTTCGGCGTATTATAACAGCGTATCCCCTCAAAAGCACCGAGTCCGTAATGAAGTGTATGGGTAAGGATATGAACTTGCGCATCGTCCCATTTTACAAACTTTCCGTCCATCCATATCATTTCTGTTTTATTAATCATAAGCTATTATTTATAACAGTAGTAGATTGTCTATGTCAATCAAAAAATGATTTTTAATTATATTGACACAACTCTATGCATAAGAATATACTATTTAAAATTGAGTTTCATTTTAATCCCTCAGAGGATTTTGAGAAACCCCTGAGGGATTTTATTTGTAAAACTTACTGAGAGAGGTATATATGAAGTTTGAAGATTTTCACCTGAGTAAAGAAACATTGAAAGCCATATCCGAGATAGGGTTCGAAGAACCCACTCCTGTCCAGGTTTCAGCGATTCCATTGATATTTGAAGGAACAGACATCATCGGGCAAGCACAAACAGGAACCGGCAAGACCGCTGCATTCGGCATTCCCATTGTGGAGAAATGCCAAAAGGGGAAGAAGCCATTTGCCATTATACTTGAGCCTACAAGGGAACTTGCGGTTCAGGTATCTCAGGAGATTAACAAAATAGGGAAATTCAAGAAGGTCAACGTACTGCCGGTTTATGGAGGCACTTCTATCGAAAAGCAGATAAAAGCGCTGAATCGCGGGGTTGATATTATAGTCGGAACACCCGGACGCATTATAGATCATATAAACAGAAAGACCATTTCTCTTTCTGGTATAAGCATTATGGTTCTTGATGAGGCCGACGAAATGCTAAACATGGGATTCATTGAAGATATAGAGACAATATTGCGGGCAACTCCACCGGAAAGACAAACCCTTTTATTTTCCGCAACAATGCCCCAGCCTATAATAAATATCGCAAAAAGACATATGAAGGCGCCTGAAAAAATTAAGGTGAATACAAAGGACGTAATTGTAGCAAAGATAAAACAGATATTCTATGAAGTAAGAGAAGATGACAAGATAAATGCCCTTTCGAGGCTCATTGATGTGGAAGATCCCCGGCTTGCCATTGTGTTCTGCCATACGAAACGTGAGGTTGACGAGGTTTCGGCGAAATTAACCCAGATGGGATACAATGCAGGCGCCCTTCACGGCGACTATACACAGGCAAGAAGAGAAGAGGTCATGGTGAAGTTTAAAACCGGCGCGCTGGATATACTGGTTGCCACCGATGTTGCTGCCCGCGGCCTTGACATACAAAATGTAACACATGTTATTAATTACAATATACCCCAAAATCCAGAGAGTTATATTCACAGGATAGGCAGGACAGGAAGAGCCGGGAAGTCAGGCATGGCAATTACTTTTGTAACCCCGAGGGAATACAGGCACCTCAGAGAGATAGAGAAGACTGCAAAAACCACGATTGACAGGAAAAGACTGCCTTCGTTTGAGGATGTATTTGAGGCGAGACAGAAGAGCATAGTTAAAAATATCTCTGAAATTATCCGTGATGGCAAACATTCCGGATATGCTCAGGCAGTTAAAGAATTATCCGAGGATCATAGTTTCGGCGACATTGCAGCAGCAGCTTTATACGCCTCATACGGTGAGGCTAAAGAAGCGCCTGACAAAGACATTTCTGAAAAGCCTGCAATGGTGCGCTTGTTTATGACTGTAGGAAAAAAGGATAACATAAAAGTTGCAGACATTGTAAAAGCAATCGTCTCTGGCGCTAATATTCCATATACCAAAATAGGAAATATCAAAATGCTCGATAAATTTACTTTTATAGAAATAGCAGATGAAATTGCTGACCTCGTAATACGCTCTATAGACGATATGGTGATGAGAGGCAGGAGGGTTAAAATCCAGAAAGCAAGGGAGAAGATTTTATAGTTTTTTACAGTTACTATTTAATAGTTTCACATTCCCAGAAGACTGCATGAGGACATCTCTCTCTGCAATATTTATGGTCTATTTTGTTAAAAAGCAGTGTAATAGATTCAGCCTTTGATTCTAAGCACCCTTTTTGTTCAAGAAGATTTATGATGCCTGCTTTCCGTAATGCATCCCTCACAGGTGTTCTAACATTTGCTATGTATAGTTGTATGTTCAAGTTTTTTAATTCCTCTATTAATGTCTTTAGTTCATCTGTTCCAGTAGTATCTATTTTATTTACAGCCTCCATATCTAACAAGATATATTTCAAACCGTTTTTTTTCTGCATAACCTTTTCAATAATATTTTCTCTGATGTATTCTGCATTGGCAAAGTATATAGCAAAATCAGGCCTTAGATAAAGTATCTGCGGACATACAGGGGATCTAACAATATCGGCATTCTCAAAAGTCTCTGTCTTTGGATTTCTTGTCAATGTGATGATACGAGGCGCCATCGATTCATACAGAAAAATAATTAGAGCTGCCCCTGCCCCAATAAATATGGCATAGCTGGGTTTTATTGCGAGACAGAATAGAAATGTAATGAGTGCAACAATCCCGTCTTGCTTGTTTGTTTTATACAGTTTAATAAATTGACTGTGCTGTATCAGTCCAACGACAGCAGCCATAACTATCGCAGCAAGTGTTGCATTAGGAAGATAATAAAATAAGGGGGTAAAAAACATAAGGGTAATAATTACAACTACACTGGCAAATATAACTGAAACCCTTGTTTTCGCTCCTGCCTGCATATTAACAAGGCTTCTGGGAAAAGAAGTGCTAACCGGGTAGGACTGAAAAAGAAAGCTTGTGATATTAGCAACGCCCACACCTGTTAGATTTTGATTCATATTAAGCGGCTGCTTTGCCTTCGCTGAAACAATTTTTGATATAGCCAATAACTGCGTAGAGCCAATTACTGCTATAACTAATGCAGGACCAATTAAGTGAGGAATTATTTCAAGGCTAATAAAAGTCAGGGCAAGAGACGGTATCCCCGCTGGCATCTCACCGACAGTTCTTACGCCTAATTCTCTGAGATTTAACAGATACGCCATAATGGTAGTTACAATTGCAGCTATCATAGCGCCTGGAAAATTTTCGCTGATTTTTTTGCCGCCTATTATAAAAGCAAAGGCAAGTAATCCTACTCCTAATGTATATATATGGGTATGAATTAAGTTTCTGCCTATCTCTATAAACATCTCAAAAATAATATCGCTTCTTTTTACATCAATCCCTAAAAGGTGCCTGACTTGCGTAGTAGCTATAATAATGGCAGCAGCATTGGTAAATCCTATTATTACAGGGTTAGATATGAATCGCATTATAGCACCAAATCTAAAAATACCAACAAAAAGTTGGATTAATCCTACTAATAGCGCAAGAACAATTGCAATACTGATAAACTCAGGAGTTCCTGGCTCTGCAAAGGGTGTAATTGATATATAGGTTAGAAAACTAACAATTGCAATAGGTCCTATTGACAAAATGCCTGTCCTCATCCAGAGCGCTCCAATTATAGGAGGTATGGCAAGGGCATAGAGGCCATATATCGGTGGAAGGCCGGCTACCATAGCATAAGACATTACCTGCGGGACTGCTATTATAACAAGGGTAAGTCCTGCCAATAAATCGCGAATAAGATACTCTCTTTTGTAGTCTTTGGTCTCTGATAGAAAGGGAAAAAAATTCTGAAGATTAGGCATTTCTTATCTCTACCTCCATTTTTTCAATCAAACATATTCAACAACTCTCTAACGCCTTGAAAATCAAGGTGTTATTAGTATATTCTATATTCTATTTTCCTCTATCGCTCCGCCAAATGACCCATTGAGGGGTTCTTCAGTTTGCAAAAGATGCAAAACTATCTCTTCTTTATGGTAAAATTTATTGTTTAATTGTAGTTTAGCAAATTTTTGCAATTAGCAAAGCTTCATATAAATAGAATATCTTGGCTAAAGATAAAAGCACAAGAGATGAAATTTACTATTAAAAAAAATTATACAAAAAAAACAACAAAGCTTTATAATTAAATAAAATGTCTTAGCTAAAGATAAAAGCACAAGAGGATTTATTGCTTAAACAGACTTATGCTTTTTAAATAACCTGATATGAAAGAAAAAATAGACATCCTGATATTTTCAGCCTCTTATGGAGGCGGACACAAAAAAGTCTCTAATGCTGTGCAGACTGTTATCTCATCTACTAATAAAGACATAAAAAGCCGTGTGATTGATCTTTTTGAGTTCGTGAGTCCCGCAATAAACAAATTTATTCTTTATTCATATGTAACCGCCATGAGAAACACGCCTTATCTTTACGGATGGTTATACGAACTTAGTTATGACTTGTCCCTCAATAATTTTCTAAATAGAATGACAGGCAAAATCGGGCTTAAGGAATCGCTAGGCTTGATTAATGAGCTAAATCCTAATGTTATATTAAACACTTATCCCACTCAAGGAAGCATTGTCTCTGAATTAAAAAAGAGGGATGAAATAAATGCAGTATCAGCATTAGTAATAACAGACTTTGTCGCTCATTCCCAGTGGATCCATCCACTTGCGGATCAATACTTTGTCCCCTCTGATGAGGTCAAATATCATCTTATTAAAAAGGGAATCTCTCCTGATGCAATAGAAATTACAGGAATCCCAATAAGTGAGGATTTTCTTATGCCTGTTGATAAAGCAGAGGTCTTTAAAAAATATGATTTAAAAGATGACCTCCCAATTATCTTAGTAATGGCAGGCGTATTTGCAATGACAAGAGGCATGGAGGAGATATGCGGTGTCATAAAAGAATTCACCACTAAAATGCAGGCGGTTGTCTTATGCGGCAATGATAAAAAATTATTTAAAAAATTAACTGGTATGTTTTCAGACAATTATAATATTAAGCCAATTTTGGGGCAGGTAGAGATTTATAAATTAATGGATGTTTCATCCCTTTTAATATCAAAATCAGGAGGTATTACAGTCTCTGAGGCGCTGGCAAAAGAACTTCCCATGCTGATTTATAAGCCCTTGCCAGGGCAAGAATATTATAATGCAGTATTTCTTTCAAAGACAGGGGCAGGCATTATAGCAAAAGATGAAAATGAGCTTAAAAATATCCTAAAACATCTCTTAACTGATAATTCCTCTTTAAACCAAATGAAAAAGGCAACAAGGACTATTAAAAAGCCTGAGGCATCTATAAATGTAGCCAAAAGGCTCATTTCTTTTTTAAGAGATTAGCCTTTTTCTTTTTATATATCTGAATATGAGAAGTGTAATTAAAAAGATAATTAGCAATAAAAATGCTATCAACACCTCTGGCGAATACACATCCCTTATAGATTTTATATCTCTCAACTGCTGCCCAGCAAAGGCATAGATAACAGTGCCCGGCAAAACAGTAGCAAGGAGAGTCCATAAGAATATCCTGTATGGGATATTTGTTATGCCAGCAAAAAAGTTTACAAGAAAAAAAGGGAATATAGGAATAATCCTCAGTGTAAGCAGATAGTAGTGGCCATCTTTCTCTATCCCCTCATTAAACCTCTTTAATTGATTCCTATATCTGTCCTGTATCCAGTTTCCTATTAGATGTCTTGCGGAAAAAAATGCCAGAGTGGCTCCTACAGTAGCTCCAATACATGCATAGAGCATTCCTAAAAATACACCAAAAAGAAGTCCTCCAATAATTGTTAAAGGAATAGCCCCTGGCAAAAAGAAGGCTGTAGAAATGTAAATGATTATATAACCCAATACTGACAAGATATAATGGTCATTGACAAGCCTCTTTAAAATATCCCTGTTTGTTATAAAATTCTCTAATGTTATATAATCACCAATGCCTAAAGTCCTCATTAATAGCATTATTGCCACCAGAAGGACAAGAAGGATAATCTTCTTTTGTTTATTCATCTGGTATTCAAAGGCAAAGCGTCAAGAGCCACCAGTGCAATTATAAATAGCCTTTTTCATAATACCTCTACAGGCATAATGAACACTACTTAATCCCTGCAACTCCGCCTGAGACTATAAATGCCATAACCTCACTGCTGCTTGCATTAATTAGAGTAACCTGCTCTTTTGGAACCACGATGAGATTGCCTGCAAAGTTATACGACTGAGGCATATATACTGCTACTTCATTATGTATACCTAAAGAATCAAGACTTTCCCTTGTTATAAAGCCTATAACCTTTACATTGCTTCCTGGTATGAGTGCGACAAAGACTGGTTTTTCAAATCCCTTCTTCTCTCCCAAAAAAGCATCAAGAATGTCTTTTATTGCTGTATAAAGCAATCTCATTATGGGCAGTTTGCCGAATACCTTATCTACAAGATATAGTAATCTTTTTGTAAAGATATTTGACCCCAAAAAACCAATGAATGTAATAAGTGCAATTGTAATAAGAAAACCCAGTCCTGGGATTCCAAGTCCAATTAGTCTGTCTATTCTTGTAAAGATGATGTAGAAGACATAAAGGGTTACTGCTACTGGAACTGTAAGTATAAGCCCCTTAAAAAAATATCCGCTGAGCCTTTTCAACGCACCCTCCTTATTTCCCCATTTTTCAAATTAAAAGTGAATACAAGACTTGGGGCAAAACCCAAGCATAAACCACATATTCCTGCATAATTTAAGTTAACCCGTAATCCGTAAAGAAACACTATCATGCTTCGACAAGCTCAGCATGCAGAGCAGGTGTGGCTGAAAAGCCT
>DBNT01000028.1 GCA_002299835.1 Nitrospiraceae bacterium UBA665
AAGCCATGCCTGCTTTGCTTGCTTGCGGATTATGGAAATAACAAGTTATGGAAGAGATAAACGAACTTATAGAACAAAGATTCAGAAAGCTCGATGATTTAAGGGGTCTCGGCATCAATCCGTATAACGGAAGGTTTTGTCCTGAATCAACGGCTGCCGGACTGATGGAAAATTATCAGTCTACATCAAAGGAAGATTTAGAAAGCGACAGTGTTAATGTCTCTCTGGCAGGTAGGATTATAGCGATGCGGGACTTCGGAAAGGCATGTTTTGCCCATGTTCAGGATATAACAGGAAAAATGCAGATATATTTTAAAAAGGATATGCTTAATGAAAAATATTCGCTTATCAAAAAACTCGACATAGGCGATATAATCGGCGTTAAAGGCAAGCTGTTCAGGACTAAAACAGATGAACTCACCATTGAAGTTAATGATTTTGTATTTCTTTGTAAGGCGCTCAGGCCGCTGCCCGAGAAATGGCACGGGTTGAGGGATATTGAACTGAGATACAGGCAGAGGTATGTTGATCTTATTGTAAGCCCGTCTGTAAAAGAAGTATTTGCAAAAAGAAGCATTATAATTAAGTCAATAAGGGATTTTCTGGAATTGCACGGTTTTATAGAAGTTGAAACACCGATGATGCATTTGATACCCGGCGGTGCTATAGCAAAGCCTTTTAAAACCCATCACATAGCGCTCGGAATAGACCTGTATATGAGGATAGCTCCGGAGCTCTATTTAAAGAGGCTTCTTGTAGGGGGATACGAAAGGGTATTTGAACTTAATAAGAATTTTAGAAATGAAGGCATATCAACCAAACACAATCCAGAATTTACAATGCTTGAGTTTTATGTGGCTTATGAAGACTATAATTTCTTGATGTCTTTTACAGAAGAGCTTTTCTCTTATGTTGCCAATAAAGCGCTCGGCACATTGAAAATACCTTATGGCAATGCCATTATAGATCTCACGCCTCCATGGCCGCGCATTCCGATGCTTGATATAATGAAACAAAAGGACGTGCCAGGCGATATTATTTCAGACCCTGAGAATGCAATAAAATGGGCAATGTCCAGAAAGATTAATATTGACAGCAGGGACTCTCATGCGAAGGTTTTAGATGAGATATTCAAGGAAGTTGTTGAGCCAGAGCTTATTCAACCAGTATTTATCACAGATTATCCTGTGGAGCTTTCTCCTCTGGCAAAAAGAAAGTGTGATAACCCCGATTTTATAGAGAGGTTTGAGCTTTTTATTGCGGGAAGGGAAATAGCAAATGCGTTTTCAGAATTGACAGACCCTATTGATCAGAAAGAGAGATTTCTTAAACAGGTAGAAGCAAAGAAGAAGGGAGATGAAGAGGCCCACTGGATGGATGAGGATTTTGTCAGGGCGCTTGAGTATGGCATGCCTCCAGCAGCAGGCGAGGGAATAGGCATAGACAGATTGGTTATGCTCCTTACAAACTCACAGTCAATAAGGGATGTGATATTGTTTCCACAATTAAAACCAGAAATCAGTAATACCTAAAAAGTAAGAATCGCTTAATTTAGGCTATAATAAAATAATGAATTTACCGTATCAATTATTCATTGCCCTAAGGTATTTAAAATCTAAAAGAAAGCACAAAGGCATATCTTTCAATGCCATTATATCAATAGGCGGGGTAGCGGTAGGAGTAATGGCGCTTCTTGTTGTGCTTTCTGTCATGAGCGGCTTCCATGAAAAACTTAAACAAAAGATACTCGGCGCCAATGCCCATGCAGTAGTTTTAAGCTTTAAAGGCGCTATTGAAGACCACAATCATGTTATAAAAAAACTCAAAGATGAGCCGCAGATTGCCTCTATGTCTCCTTTTGTTTTGGGACAGGTTATGGTATCTTCAGGAGAGAGGGCGCATGGTATTTTTATGAGGGGCATAGAACCGGCCTCTGATTTAAAAACAACAGATATTTTAAGGCATCTCAAAGTAGGAAGTATAGAAGATTTAATTTCGGACAGTAAAATACAAACAAAAGAAAACGCTTATCCGTGGATAATCCTCGGCAGAGAACTTGCATCAACGCTTGGGGTTATGAGAGGAGATGTAGTCAATATCTTATCCCCAATGGGTGAAATTGGACCTCTCGGAATGCTGCCTATAATAAAAAACTTTCAGGTGGTCGGCATATTTGAGATGGGCATGTTTGAGTATGATATGAATCTCGCACTCACCGACATAAATGCTGCCAGTGATTTCTTTGGATTCGGCAATAAAGTTACAGGCATCCAGGTGAGGGTTAATGATATTTATAAAGCTAATCAGGTCAGCAAGGCTGTCAATGAAAAATTAGGCTTCCCCTATTATGCGCGCGACTGGATGCAAATGAATAGAAATTTATTTTCTGCTTTGAAGCTTGAAAGATTCGCTATGTTTATAATCTTGACCCTTATAATTTTGGTTGCTTCTTTTAATATAATAAGCACCCTGATGATGAATGTAATGGAAAAACAGAAGGAAATAGCCATATTAAAAGCAATGGGGGCAGCAAATCGCGGCATAATGATGGTATTTATGCTTCAGGGATTGTTTATAGGCATAGTAGGGACAACGCTTGGCGTAATAGGAGCCTACGCCCTCGGCAACATAATCCATAATTACGAGATTATAAAGCTTCCCGCAGATATATATTATATCAGCACATTGCCAGTAAACATGAAGCTTTTTGATTTTGTAGTTGTTTCTGTTTCTGCAATTACAATCAGTTTTCTTTCTACTATATATCCTTCATACTATGCGGCCAGGTTAAACCCTGTGGAGCCGTTAAGATATGAATAAAGGCAAGTAATAGGTTATAGGCAAAAGGTAATTGAGTATGTGTAAAATTGCCAAAAAAATTCTTTGTATAGGAAGCGTTGCTCTGGCATTGTTCATCGGCATTGCTATTTGGGGTGGTGGTGATAAGTTCAGATGGCTTGGCGAAAAAGTTGGAGGCATAATGCAGAAAGAAGCGAATAGCCTCGGTAAAAAAGCTGATAAACTTCAAGAGGAAGTTAGCAAAACAAAAGATAGAATAAAAGAAAATATAGAAAAAAAGACAAGAAAATTGACAGGTAGAGATAAGGAAAAAAATAAATGAAAGAACTCATAAAAGTAGAGGGACTCAATAAATCATTTCGCCTGCTTGCCGGGGAACTGAAGGTGTTAAAAGATGTTGAAGCTGTTTTTTATGAAGGAGAGATGGTCAGCATTGTAGGCGCTTCGGGAACCGGAAAAAGCACTTTTTTACATATACTAGGAACGCTCGATAAACCAACATCGGGCAAAGTTCTATATAAAGTCGGCAGTCAAAAAGGGGACTGTCCCGGATTTACGGACGCAGCCCCCGTATTTAACAGGGCAGGCTCCGAATCGGGACTGTCCCCGTGCGGCATAGATCCCTTTTCTCTTTCCAGTGGCAATCTTGCTGTTTTCAGAAATAGAATAATAGGTTTCGTTTTTCAATTTCATTATCTTCTTCCTGAATTCAGCGCTATAGAGAATGTGATGATGCCGGGAATAATAAGTATGGGTTCAAGGGTTCAAGGGGGCAAGGGTTTAAGATATAAGGAGATATATGAAAAGGCAGAAAAACTTTTAGATGATCTTGGCTTATATGCAAGAAAAAACCATAAGCCAGGGGAATTGTCAGGCGGGGAGCAGCAGAGGGTTGCTGTTGCAAGGGCATTAATCCTTGAGCCAAAAGTTGTGCTTACCGATGAACCTACGGGAAATCTCGATACTGCTACTGGAGAAGACCTCTTCAGCCTTTTGTTGGATATAAATTTTAGCAAGGGCATAACATTTGTAATAGTCACTCACAACGAGTCTCTTTCAAAAAGATGTCATAGGACATTGAAGATGGTTGACGGTAAGTTGCTAAATGGGCAATAGACAGCGGGGAAAGTTTTTCTTGTTACCTATAGCCCATTATGAACACCTTCATTTTAATCGTTTTTGTCATTCTGGGCTTCGGCGTGAGCTCAGTCGAACGCTTGTCCAGAATCTTTCTTAAAGAAGGATGCCAGACAAGCTGGCATGACAGAAGGGCAGAAGGGTGCCAGACCTGTCTGCTTCCGCACAGGCAGGCAAGTCGGGGAATGACACTATTCATTGAGATACAGCATAAAACAGGACATTTCTATTTTGCCTTGACACGATTATCAAAAATTAGTGGAAAATTAAAACGACTCTCTGTTAAAATGATAGCCGACTTTTTGATTTAGTAAAATTAGAGCAGTAGAGCAGTAGTTTTTAATAAGGAATATTTATTATCCTTATTTAACTGCTGCACTGTATTTGCTCTGCTGCACTACTGCTCTAATAATTGCCCAGTGAGGGAGGGAATCAATGAAAGGACATACGGCTATTATAACAGGCGGCGGCCGCGGAATTGGCAGGGCTATAGCAGAATCACTTGCCAAACATGGGGTAAATATAGCGGTTGTTGACATTAACCTTGATATAGCCAGAGAGGCGGCTGCTGAATTGGAAAAGGCAGGCATAAAGAGCATTGCATTGAAGGCCGATGTTTCAAATGCTTCGGATGTAAGCAATATTTTTAAAGAGGTTTTAAGGGAATTTGGAAAAGTTGAGATTCTTGTTAACAATGCTGGCATTACACGCGACGCCCTGCTTTTAAGGATGAAAGAAGAGGATTGGGATTCTGTAATTAATATTAATTTAAAAGGGACTTTTCTATGTTCAAGGGAAGCTATAAAAGCAATGTCAAAAGAGAGGTATGGAAGGATAATAAATATTGCGTCTGTTGTTGCGTTTATGGGCAATCCCGGACAGGCTAATTACAGCGCTTCCAAAGCCGGAATAGTAGGGCTTACAAAGACTATTGCAAAGGAGTATGCAAGCAGGGGTATTACTGTTAATGCTGTTGCCCCGGGCTTTATTGCAACAGCTATGACAGATGCAATATCCGAAAATGTAAAACAAGAGATGCTTAAAGCTATTCCTATGAACAGGTTTGGCTCGGTAGAAGATGTGGCAAACGCTGTTGTATTTTTCGCAACGTCGGAGTCAGGATACATAACTGGACAGGTGATTCATGTTAACGGCGGAATGTATATGTAAGCAGGCAATGGGCAATAGGCGACAGGTTATAGGTATGAATTTATTTTTTTATTGCCTATAGCCTATAGCCTATTGCCTAAATAATAAAACGGAGGTAGTAATGGTAGACGAAAAAGTAAAGGAGATTGTTGCAAAACAGCTTGGAGTGGATCAGTCGGAGGTAACTCCTGATGCTTCTTTTGTTGAAGACCTCGGTGCAGACTCCCTTGACACCGTAGAGCTTGTAATGGCATTTGAAGAGGCATTTAACATCGAGATACCGGATGAGGATGCAGAAAAGATAGCAAAGGTTAAAGATGCAATAGATTATATCAAGAATAAAGTAGGATAAAAATAGAAATTCCAATAATCAAGCGCTAAATAACAAACATTGTTTGGAATTTAAGCATTGGATTTAGTATTTATTTGGGATTTGGATTTTGGGATTTTACAACTTGTTTATGAAAAAAAGGGTAGTAGTCACAGGTCTTGGTCTTATAACCCCGCTCGGCATCGGCGTTGAGGAATCCTGGAGATCCGCGATTAAAGGCAGGTCGGGGATAGGGCAGATTACGCATTTTGATGCCTCTCAGTTACCGGTGCGCATTGCCGGAGAAGTGAAAGGATTTGACCCGGCTCCCTACATAGAGGCAAAAGAGATAAAAAAAATGGATAGGTTTATCCATTTTGCCATAGCAGCAGCAACTATGGCTGTTGAAGATTCCGAACTTGTAATCACGGATGAAAACGCTGAAAGGGTTGGAGTGATAATAGGAGCCGGCATGGGTGGGCTGCCTGCCATTGAATATTACCACAGGGCGTTTTTGGAAAAGGGATATAAGAGAATATCTCCTTTCTTTATCCCGATGCTGATAATTAATCTGGCATCGGGAAATGTCTCAATAAAGTTCGGGGCTAAAGGGCCTAATTCTGCTATTGTTACTGCGTGTGCAAGCGGAAGTCATTCAATCGGCGATGCCTTTAAGATAATTCAAAGAGGAGATGCTGAAGCAATGATAGCTGGGGGATCTGAATCAGTTATAACGCCTCTTGGAATTGGAGGTTTTGCTGTTATGAAGGCTTTGTCAATACGCAATGATGAGCCTGAAAAGGCGAGCAGGCCATTTGATGCTGAAAGGGATGGCTTTGTTATGGGAGAGGGTGCCGGGGTGATAATACTGGAAAGCCTTGATAATGCAATTAAAAGAAATGCAAAGATATATGCAGAAATTGTAGGCTATGGAATGTCCAGTGATGCCTATCATATTACAACGCCTGCCCCTGATGGAGAGGGCGCTGCACGTTGCATGAAGGCAGCCTTAAAGGATGCAGGGATTGAGCCGAAAAAGGTTAATTATATCAATGCTCACGGAACATCGACAAAATACGGTGATGAACTTGAAACAGCGGCAATTAAAACGGTTTTTGGCGGACACGCATATAAACTTTGTGTAAGCTCGACAAAATCCATGACAGGACATCTTTTAGGCGCTGCCGGCGGCGTGGAGGCAATATTTTCTATTGTCAGTATTTGTAATAATGTAGCGCCTCCGACAATCAATCTGGAAAACCCTGACCCCGAATGCGATCTCGATTATGCGGCAAACATAGCAAAAGAAATGGATGTTGAATATGCGATGTCAAACTCCTTCGGTTTTGGTGGAACAAATGCCTGCCTATTATTCAAAAAATATAGAGGGGTTTGAGGATTCTTTAGGGTATCGCTTTAACAATAAGGATTTATTGGTAGATGCCCTCACGCACAAGTCATACCATCATGAGAATTCAGACGAAGCTCCGCGCTACAATGAAAGAATTGAATTTCTTGGCGACTCTGTTTTAGGTCTTGTTATCGCAGAGTCCCTTTTCCGCCACCACATCCCGCTAACAGAGGCGGACATGTCAAAGATGAAATCCTACCTTGTGAATGAGTCGGTGCTTTTTGAGATAGCCTCAAGGCTTTCCCTCGGAAAATATCTGAGACTCGGCAGGGGCGAGGAATCAACAGGAGGAAGACAGAAAAAATCGATCCTCTCTGATGCTGTGGAAGCCTTATTTGGAGCCATATTTTTAGACAGCGATTATATGACTGCAAAGTCTGTGATATTGAGGTTTTTCAGCGGTAAGATTGACAGCATTATCTCCAAGAAAGAGGGATATGATTTTAAAAGCGAACTGCAGGAGAAAAGCCAGAGTCTCTTTGGCATCCTGCCAGAATATAGGATTGTCAAGCAGGAAGGGGAAGAACATAAAAAGATTTTCACTACAGAGGTTTATATAAACGGTCAGTTGTATGGCGAAGGCACAGGAAAGAGCAAGAAGGATGCACAACAGGCTTCAGCAAAAGAGGCGCTGCAAAAATTAGTGATTAGTGATTAGTGAATAGAATAAGGACTTAATGAATAGAAAAATCCTTTCATGGTGTCTTTATGATTTTGCCAATTCAAGCTATTCGGCGGTTATCGCGGCAGTAATATTTCCTGTCTATTATGCGAATGTTGTAGTCGGCAATGAAACAGGTCTCGGTGATTTATGGTGGGGAAAGGCGATAGCGCTGAGCATGGCTATTGTTGCGATAAGCTCCCCATTTCTCGGAGGAATAGCTGATTTTGCAAAGATACGGAAAAGGCTGCTTAGTTTTTTTACATGCCTTTGTATTTTTTCTGTAGCTTCATTATATTTTATCCAGCCAGGCATGATTGTTGAAGGCTTTTTGCTTATTGTTGCTGCCTTTATAGGATTTGAAGGGGGGCTTGTATTTTATAACTCTTACTTGCCGCATATTGCAAAAAGCACTCATCAGGGCCGCGTTTCTGCATGGGGCTTTGGTGTAGGATATGCTGGCTCCATAATCTCTCTTTTATTAGCTCTTTTTTTGATAAATAAGGGGTTTATGGATGCAGTATGGCCTATGGTAGCAGTATTTTTCGGGATATTCTCTATACCTGCTTTTTTATTTCTACCTCGTGACGAAAGACAAGGAATAGGGATATTAATCGCAGCAAGAGACGGCTTTAGAATTACACTGAAAAGACTAAAGCAGTTATGGAAAGGCATGGAGCAGAGAAAGTTTTTGATAGCGTTTTTTTTATATAAAGACGGTGTTAATACTGTTATAGTGTTTTCAGGTATATTTGCTGTAACAACACTTGGTTTTACATCTGATGAATTAGTTGTCATGTTTCTTATTGTGCAGGCAACTGCACTTGCAGGCTCTTTTTTGATGGCTAAACCGATAGATTATATGGGGCCCAAGAAAGTCGTTTCAATGTCTTTAGGTCTGTGGATAGTAGTATGTATTGCAGCTTTTTTTGTTCATGAAAAAATGCATTTTTTGATTATTGCATCTTTGGCAGGTCTTGGCCTCGGCACAGTTCAGGCAGCAAGCAGGGCATTTTATACACAGTTTATTTTAGCAGGGCAGGAGTCAGAATATTTTGGGGTTTACGCCTTGGTAGGAAAAACCTCTGCAATAATGGGGCCCCTGATTTTTGGCTATATATCTGCTACTTTCGGAAGTCAGAGACTTGCAGTTTTATCTGTTATTATTTTTTTTATAGCTGGTTTGCTTGTTTTAAGGACAATAAAGGGAGGCGGGCCTAATGTATGAGTCTATCTGCTATTTGTTTTGCAAAATCTGAAAGTGTCTCATCCCTTGCCCCAAAAATGACATAATTATTATATCCATTGATTTGGTCATTCAGCCGTTTTAAAATTGCATTCCGGTCTTCAACAACCTCAACAAACTTTCCTCTATTCTGTATTCCATCTGCAAGGTCATGGCTTGATATGTCTTTGCTTACAGAGCCTCCGGCATAGAATATGGGCAGGAGAATGAGGCAATCGGAATCGCGCAGGTTTTCTGAAAAAGCGGCAATATATTCGTTCTTCATCATCTTTATAGGCGCAAAACCATGTGGCTGAAATATATAACAGATTTTATTCGCTATTTTTTTAGCTGCCTGCATGAGAGACGCAATTTTATGGGGGTTGTGCGCGTAATCATCTATGACAAGTTTTTTGCCGTTATTCAAATGAATATCGAACCGCCTGTCAACTCCCTTGAATTCATGCAGAATGCCTGCAATATCTTTAAGAGGAATGCCGATTTCAGACAGCATTGCAATACACGAAAGGGCATTATAGAGATTATATTTGCCGGGAATAGAAAGACTGAATTTTGTTTCTTTTAATAAAAAGTCTGTGCTGAATGGTTTATAAACGATGCTATCAGCCTTATAATTCGATGGGTTATCTATGGAAAAGGTGATCGTGTCTTTTATGTCGATATCTGTGAGATTATCATCATCTGCATTGACAACGATTTTGTCTGCTGTATTTTTAGTAAGTGTCTCAAACATCATGGCAGTTTTGTCTATCGAGTGATGGTCTAAGTCGAGATTTAAAATTATTGTATGTTCTGGAAGGTAATTAATTATTGTGCCATCTGATTCGCAAGCCTCGATAATGAGCAGGTCGGAGTTGCCTGTGAGGTAATTGCCGGGGTTTGTTTCGGTTTTAAACTGTTTAACCCTTCCCCCACCAATGAAATTAGGATTTAATCTGAGTCTGCGCATAAGAAATGCGAGCATACCTGATGCAGTGGATTTTCCACTTGTGCCTGCCACTGCTATTGTCTTAAAATTTAGCGCTATCTCAGCAAGGTATTCAGGCCTTGTCTTTATTGGAATTCCTGAAGACCCTGCTTTTAAAAACTCGGGCTGGTCATGTTCGACTGCTACACTGAATACAGTAAAGTCAAAAGAGCTATTGATACTATTGCCATCATGAGGAACTATATGGATGCCCTTTGATTTAAGCAGTTGGTAGACAGGATGATTAGGGTTTTTATCGAATGCCCTGTCTGAGCCGGTAATTTTATGGCCCCTGTCAGCCATAAAACCGGCTATTGCCGACATTCCGCTTCCGCCTATGCCAGAGAAGAATATCTTCAGAAATTTATTGCTCATTGATAATTTTAACATTTTGGGGGGATTTGATGAGATAACAATTCTTTATCTCTGTTTTTAGGTCTTGCCTTTTACCTATTTTCTCAACTGTCCTTTTGTTTTTTCAAGTATATGATTGACAAGGTTATTGTGCATGACATCAATCTCATCATCCGTCAGTGTCTTCTCTGCTGACCTGTATCTGACATTAAAGGCTATGCTCTTTTTGCCTTCTAAAATGCCCCTGCCTTGATAGACATCGAAAATATAAGTATCTTCTATCAGATCAGAATGGTAAGTTTTTAGCAAGTTCATAATTACGGCTGCTTCTATTGAAGGCTCAACTATTATAGCCGTATCCCTCTCAATATACGGATATAATGGCAAAGGTTTATATTGTGCCGCCTTCATTGCAGAGGGCATCAATCTGTCAATATCAAGTTCCATTACTATAATTGTTGGCTTGTGAGCCTTTATCTCAAGAGAATCCACAATAGCAGGTGACAGGGCGCCAATATAACCAATTTTGATTGCGGACTGCGGATTGAGTTCAGAGTTAGTAATCCCCCCTCGCCCCCCTTTGCTAAAGGGGGGTAAGGGGGGATTTGACTGCTGACTGCCTATATATATATCGGCAGACTGTCCTGAATGCAAAAAGGGCTCTGATGATTTGACAAATGAGTAGTCAAAAATATTAAGGTCAATTAGAAGGGCCTCAATAACACCTTTAACAATATAAAAATCAGACGTGTCGTCCCTATAAAGCGTCTTACTTTTCTCTTTATAATAAAGGACAGCAAGATGTTCACGCTCGAAAGGCAGTGACGAGTGACGAGTGACATTTGAAGTATCAGAGTTACCAAGTGTCAGAGTGTCAGAGTCTTTGACACTTTGACACTTTGACACTTTGACACTTTGATGCTGGCTACTAACAGACTTCTCGTTACTTGTTACTCCTGACTCGTCACTGCCTTTTATAAATACCCTTGCTATCTCAAATAATCTCAATTCCCTATTGCCGTGTGCTACATTATATACCGTATTGTTAATTAACGCCGGAATCAGTGTAGTTCTCATAAAAGATTCTTCTGTCTTTAGTGGATTCTTTATCTGCACAGGGCTTCTTCTCTCATCATCCTCTTTGATTTTAAGCATATCAATGTTCTGAATATCCATGAAGCTGTAATTGATTGCCTCTGTAAAACCTAATTTTAATAATGATTGTTTAATGTTGTTTTTAATCTTTGACTCTTGACTCTTGACCCCTGACTCTTGACTCATTATTGTCGCCCTCGGAAGTTCAGATGGAATCCTGTCATATCCATAAATTCTTGCCACTTCTTCAATAACATCGGCATCCTGTTTAATATCTCTTCTGTAAGCCGGGGGTTTTAGCTTAACACTGTCATCGGCATCTTCAATCTCAATGCCAAGCCTGCTTAAGCAGTCAAGAATCTCATGCCTTTTAATATCAAGACCTAAAACCTTGTTAATTTTTTCATACCTTACAACTATCTCAGGCGGAACATGCCTTTTAGGGTATATGTCTATCTTTCCATAAATCACCCCTCCTGCTATTTCCTTCATTAGATACGCAGCACGGTCAAGAGCCTTTTTCAACATCTTTATGTCTGTTCCCCTTTCAAACCTGTATGATGACTCTGTCTTAAGACCAAGGGCCTTCGCTGCCATCCTTACTGACGCAGGCTCAAAGTAAGCGCTCTCAATAAATATATCCTTTGTTGAATCTGTAACCTCTGCTTCCATGCTACCCATAACACCTGCAATTGCTATCGGTCTTTCAGCATCCCATATAAGCAAAGAGTCATCAGGCATTTCACGCTCAATGCCATCCAATGTCTTTATCTTGACCCTTCCCCCCAGAGCACTCAACAAGCCCTTAACCCTGCCCTTAACCTTGTTGGATGTGCCGACTATAATGCGGCGGCCTTTAATTGTTTTAAGGTCAAAGGCATGAAGGGGGTGTCCTAATTCCAGAAGCACATAGTTTGTAATATCAACAACATTATTTATTGACCTAATGCCGCTTTTCTTAATCCTTGATTTCAACCAGTCAGGCGAAGGGCCTATTCTTACATTCTTTACAACCCTTCCCGCATATCTAAAGCATAAATCAGCATCAAGAATATCTACATTAAAATCTAATTCTTTAGCCTCTGCAATAATATTATGCTCAGGGAATTTAAGCTCCTCTTTATAAATAGCCGAGAGCTCCCTCGCTATCCCGATAATGCTCAGGCAGTCTGGCCTGTTAGGAGTAACATTTACCTCAAAGACAATATCACCGTCCACATGCTCAGTAGCCTCAACCTCAAGACCTATCATGGTAAGCCTGTGGGCAACATCATGAGGCTGCTCTTTAATGTTGATAAATTCTTTTAGCCATTTAAAAGGAACCCGCATTTAAAATTGCCTCAAAAATCTTATATCATTTTCAAAAAATAACCTTATATCATCTATGGAATACTTAAGCATAGCAATTCGCTCAATACCCATGCCAAAGGCAAAACCCGAATACTCCCCTGCATCGTAACCGACATTTTCAAAGACCTTCGGGTTCACCATTCCGGCGCCAAGTATTTCAAGCCATCCTGATCCTTTGCAGACCCTGCATCCTCTGCCGCTACACAATATGCATCCTATGTCAACTTCAGCAGACGGCTCTGTAAAAGGGAAAAAGCTCGGCCTGAAACGAACCGATGTATCAGCCCCGAACATCCGGTGAAGAAATGTCTCAAGAACACCTTTAAGATTGCTGAATGTTATGCCCCTATCCACCATTAAACCCTCAATCTGATGAAACATTGGCGTGTGAGTTATATCTGCATCGCATCTGTAAACCTTGCCGGGAGCGATGAACCTTACAGGCGGCTTTCTTTTCTCCATAACCCTCACCTGAACAGGCGATGTATGTGTTCTTAAAACTATTTCATCACTTATGTAAAATGTATCTTGCATATCCCTTGCAGGATGCTCTTTAGGAATGTTCAATGCCTCAAAATTATAATAATCCGTCTCAACCTCCGGACCCTCCTCAACGCTGAAGCCCATCGCCATAAAAATATCTGTTATTTCGGCTAATGTCTTATTTATGGGATGCTCCCTGCCGAAAGGAACGAACTTGCCGCTCAATGTAATATCAAGAGACTCCGAAAGCAGTTGTCTCTGTATTTCTTCTTGCTTTAAGCCGGACTCCTTGAAATCGCATTCGTTTTCAATGAATTGTTTTATTTCATTTATTTTTTTGCCGTGTAATGGCCTTTCCTCAGGCGGGATTTTTGAAAGGGATTTCAGTTCAAAAGTTATAATACCTTTCTTGCCAAGATATTTAACTCTAATATTGACAAGGTCAGCAAGATTTTTTATGGACTTTAGCTCTTCAAGAAATGATTGTTTCAGTTCTTCCATACATATCCGTATTGCGCAAGCCGTGTCTGTATTCCGTAACGGCTAAAGACCAATCTTTACGGAAAACGGATAACGGATAACGGGTCACGATTTTACTTGGCTTACCAGTTCGCTAAAGGCTTTAGGATCATTGTATGCAATATCGGCAAGTGCCTTTCTATTTAGGGCTATATTTGCCTTTTTTAATCCATTCATAAACTCACTGTAAGACATCCCAAGAGACCTCACAGCAGCATTAATTCTTGCAATCCACAGTGCCCTGAACTCGCGTTTTTTAAGTTTTCTGTCTTTATACGCAGCTAACAGTCCTTTCTCAACAACCTGTGCCGCCACTTTATAAACACGGCTCCTTGCACCGTACTGTCCTTTTGCCTGTTTGAGTACCTTTTTATGGTATCTTCTTGTCTTAAAACCGCCTTTTGCTCTGGGCATTTTAACTCCTCCGTAATATTATTAAAAGATATATAAGTTAATAAATACTATATACATATGTCAAGTCTCGCTTTAACTATCGGAAAATAGAGATAGACTCTCCAAAAAGTTCCCTCTCCCTTGACGGGAGAGGGTTAGGGTGAGGGTGTTTAATAACCAATTTGGTTACCCCTCCCCTTAGTCCCCTCCCGCAAGGGGAGGGGATTTGTCTTGGGTTGTCATTTTCTATGTCTATTTTTCGATTAACTACAGTAACTATTAACGAAAACAGCAGCATTGAGCAATTAAGTAATTGAGTAAATGGTGAATAATTACTCAATTACTTAATTTAATTACTTAATTTTAGAATTTATCTAAAACATATATGGCAGCAGTTTCTTGATATTATCTTGCTGAGCCTCAGACACCAGTCCGCTTTTTCTGAGACCCCGCATCCTTTTTGAAGATTTTCCTGTCAGAAGATGGCTTTTGCAAGCCTTGCGCCTCTTTATCTTTCCGCTGCCGGTTACCTTAAACCTTTTGGCAGCGCCTCTGTGTGTCTTAATCTTTGGCATTTCTTTCTATCCTCCTCTCTTAAAAATAGTTACGAGTGACGAGTTATAAGTAACGAGTTTATTCAAAGAACTATTATTTTTATAATTATACTCGTTACTTATAACTTGTTACTGTCTTATTTACTTGATGGCGCTATAACCATTGTAATGCTTTTGCCTTCAAGTTTAGGTGGTTGTTCAACCTGAAACTTTCCGGTAAGCAGTTCCAATATCCTGTCAAACAACTTCATTCCCAGCTCCGGCCTGATAATCTCCCGCCCCCTGAAAAACATGGTAACCTTAGCCTTATCGCCGTCATCCAGAAATCTCCTGACATTCCTCACCTTAAGCTGAAGGTCATGGTCCGTTATCTGCGTCCTTATCTTTACTTCCTTGACATCAACAGTCTTTCTTGCCGTATGCTTTTTGCTCATCTGGTATTTGTATTTGCCGTAATCCATTACCCTGCAAACCGGCGGCACAGCATTCGGCGCAACCTCTACAAGATCATATCCTCTCTCTCTGGCTATCTGCACGGCTTCTCTTGCCGGCACTATACCAAGTTGTTTGCCTACCTCATCTATAAGCCTTACTTCTCTTACCCTGATGCCTTCATTGACTCTGATGTTGTCCTTGCTTATGTTATCACCTCCGAAATTAAGTTACGCATTTACGACTATTTATTTCGTCTTTGATTATATCTATAAACTCCTCAGTTGTAAATGGTCCAATGTTTTCGCCGTTTCTTTTTCTGACTGTTATCTTTCCTTCTGAAACTTCCCTGTCGCCTATTATAACAAGATACGGGATTTTTCTCATGGTGGCCCCGCGTATTTTATATCCTATTTTTTCGTTTTCAAGATTTAATTCAGCCCTTATTTCGGATTCCCTCAACTTTTTATACACCTCTTTTGCATAATTATCATGTCTTTCCGAAATTGTCAATACCGACACCTGAACAGGTAAAAGCCATAAAGGAAATGCACCTGCATAATGCTCTATGAGAATGCCAAAAAATCTTTCCAGTGAACCCATCAATGCCCTGTGAATCATTATAGGTCTGTGTTCTTTACCATCACTTCCCCTGTATGTAATATCAAACCTTTCAGGATTATTAAAATCAACCTGTATGGTGCTGCACTGCCACGACCTGTTTAAAGAATCTTTTATCTTTATGTCTATCTTGGGGCCATAGAATACACCTTCCCCGTGGTCTATCTGATAAGACAAACCTTTTTTTTCAAGGGCATGCTTAAGGGCATTGGTTGCCCTTTCCCAGCTTTCAGGTGTTCCAACATATTTATCAGGCTGCGTAGATAAATAAACATCATACGAATCAAAACCGAATGTCCTCAGAATGAAAAGCGTGAAATCTAATATATTTAATATCTCATCTTCAATCTGGTCTTCCCTGCAAAATATATGTGCATCATCTTGCGTAAAGCCCCTAACTCTCAAAAGCCCGTGCAAGACACCTGATCGCTCATATCTATAGACAGTGCCGAGTTCTGCATATCTTATTGGCAGTTCCCTGTAACTCCTCAACGAACTCTTATAAATATCTATATGGAACGGACAGTTCATGGGTTTCAGTTCATATGATACCCCCTCTATCTCCATAGGCGAATACATGTTTTCCCTGTAAAAATCCCAGTGGCCGCTCTTTTGCCAAAGATTCAGCTTTGCTATATGGGGGGTATATAGTATTTTATAATCAGCCTTTATATGCTCGTTTCTCCAGAAGTCCTCGATGGTTTTTCTCATAATCGCACCATTGGGATGCCACAAGATAAGACCTGAACCAATATCATCACTCATGCTGAAGAGATCCAGTTCCTTGCCCAATTTCCTGTGATCCCTTTTTTTGACCTCTTCAAGAAAATTAAGATATGCGTTTAATTCTTCCCTGGTTTCAAAGGCCGTTCCGTAAATCCTCTGGAGCATCTTGTTCTTTTCATCACCGCGCCAGTATGCGCCTGCAATGCTTAAAAGCTTGAATGCCTTGATCTTTCCTGTATTCGATAAATGAGGCCCCCTGCAAAGGTCAACAAATCCGCCTTCTTCATGGATGGATACTGTCTCGTCCGGTATTTCTTGCAAAAGCTCTACTTTGTAATTCTCGCCCATCTCTTTAAAGAATTCTATTGCCTCTGTTTTTGAGATATCTTTGCGGACAAAGGGGTTGTTCTTTTTGGCAATCTCCTTCATCCTCTTTTCTATCTTTTCCAAATCTTCTGGAGTAAAAGGTGTGCTCCTGTCAATATCGTAATAAAAGCCGTCTTCGGTTGCAGGGCCTATGGCAAGCTTTGCGTCTGGAAATAAATCCTTTATAGCATGAGCCATTACATGGGATGTGCTGTGGCGGAGAATCTCCAGTTCCTCTTTATTAATAACAAAACCTCCAATAAAAATTTTGGCTTGTATAATAACCGATTAATCGTTGAAATTTCTACTCTAATGTGAATTTAGAGCCTTTCAAGAAATAGCAAAAAAACAAAGGAATGTCATTCCGAACCCCTCGCTTTGTCATTCCGAGCGAAGCGAGGAATCTTATTATATCGCTCGGGGTGACAAAATGGGTTATTTCTCGAATGCCTCCCGTCCGTAGTCCAAAGGCCTTAGAAAAGCTTTTGCTTCTTCTAATGATATATCTTCCTCGTCTTTTATCTCCTCCATTGCCTTTGCAAGTCCCATGCCAAGTAAAAGTTCCTCAATTTTATGGAACGCATCATAATCCAGCACCACACTTTTTACCTTTCCCAGTTCATCAACTATGTAGTCCTTAACAAGTTCCATAACCCCCTCATTAACATTTTACAATATTATAGCATACATGATGAAGTGACCATAATCCGTAGCCATTCCGAGCCCCTCTCTCTGTCATTCCGAACGGAGAGAGTGGGTAAGATAAATTAGGGACACATCCCATATTTGTGGAAGTATAAGTCGGAAAGTGGATACAAATATGGGATGTGTCCCTAATTTATTAATTTATGGGATGTGTCCCTAATTTATTAATTTATTAATTTATTAATTTACGAATTCCGTCAAACCCTACATTGTCTCTCCCTTTAGTTCATATATAGCCGGATTTCTTACATTCCCGGCAATGCCGGCAAGTGGCCCTACCGTCGGGATAAATATTACATCTCCAGGCATAAGCCTCACATCCTTTGTCTTGTCACCCTTTAACAGAAAGTCATACATATCAAAATTAGTAATAGTCTTGCCGTTTCTCTTTACCCGTATATCTCTCATTGTGCCTGTCTTGCTTGGCCCGCCTGCCTCAAAAAGGGCATTGACAAGCGTTGAAAGGGAAGATATGGTGTATGCGCCTGGTCTATTCGCATTGCCGACAATAAAAACCCTCATTGTCCTTAAGGCGCCCATGCTGACGCTCATTTCAAAGCCAGTGTAATACTTAGAAAACTCTCTATTTAAAAGCTCTCTTAATTCCTTAAAAGTGAGTCCAGTGACGCCTAAAATGCCAACCCTTGGCAAACTAATATTGCCATCCCTGTCAACTACAACATTCCATCGCCCTTCTACTCTTCCCCATACGGTGATTCTTATCTCATCACCTGGGCCGAGTACATAACCAGGGCCAACAGGGACATTGTCTACCGGTGCAAAGGTTAATGGAGGTTGCCTAAAAAGGTCATAACCAAACTGTCTGATGTCAGTGGTAATCTCCGTGGTAGGCTTGCCAGCTATAAACCGCTCAAATTCTGACAGCCTCTCCACCGAAGGCTGTAACGGCTGTACTGGTTGAGCCGGCTGTGCCGGTTGTGCCGCTGGTTGGACTGGTTGAGCTGGCTGTACGGGCTGGGGCTGAAATGTTGGCTGCATCTGAAAAGCCGGCTGTACGACAGTTGATTGGAGTTGAGGCGACAGCGGCATTGTCTGGATTCCGAGAGCAAATGTGTTGCCTGTAAAAAGCAGAACAAGTGTTATAGCTATAACCCGACTAAAGTTCCTCATAATCAATGCCTCCTAAATAGTTTTAGGCTCATCACATATTTCATCTTGCCACTATTTTACCCCCCCCCCAATGTTTGTCAAACCCTCGAATTGCCTCATCAAATCCCGATATAGAAATTCTAAAACTGTTCCCTCTCCCTTGACGTGAGGTAAATAGCATTCCCTCCCCATTGACGGGGGAGGGTTAGGGTGGGGGTGAATAATTCACCTTTAAGGTTA
>DBNT01000165.1 GCA_002299835.1 Nitrospiraceae bacterium UBA665
GAAAGGCATACAAATGCTACTGCACATCAGAAGAACTGAAGCAAAGAAGACAGGAAACGATTGCACAAGGTAAAACATCTAAATACGACGGTAGGTGCAGAAACATTATAGAGCCGATGCCTGCCAATATCATAAACAAACCATTTGCTGTAAGATTCAAAATGCCAGAGGAAGGTCAGACAGTAGTAAATGACCTAATAAAAGGACTTGTAGAATTTGACAACAGCCAGCTTGAAGACCTCATTATTATGCGGTCAGACAGCGCCCCTACATATAATTTTGTTGTCGTTGTTGATGATATAGATATGAAAATAACCCATGTTATAAGGGGCGACGACCACCTTAACAATACTCCAAAGCAGATACACATATATAAAGCATTCGGCTGGCAGCCGCCTGCATTTGGACATCTGCCGATGATATTGGGAGCAGACAAGACAAGGCTAAGCAAAAGGCACGGTGCAACATCTGTTATGGCATATAAAGATATGGGTTATCTTCCAGATGCAATTGTTAATTACCTTGTAAGATTAGGCTGGTCATACGGGGATCAGGAAATATTTACAAGAGATGAGTTAATAAAATTCTTCTCTTTAGAAAATATCGGAAAATCTTCTGCAATATTTAATCCTGAAAAGCTCCTCTGGCTTAATAGCCAATATATTATTAAAGAAGACAGCAGAAACCTTGCAGAAATGGCGCTACAGTTTTTAGCAAAAGAGGGTATTATTGTTAAAGGCCAGCAATTAGACATGGAATGGCTTTCAAAAGCTGTTAATACACTCAAAGAAAGGGTAAAAACACTTGCGGAGCTTGCTAATTCATTGAAGTGCTATATCCTTGAATATGTGGAAATCAATCCAAAAGCTGAAGAAAAATTTCTGACACCGGAAAATATAAAATACCTGTCTGAATTAAAAGAACTGCTCGCTGAACTTTCTGACTTTACAGCAGCAGAAATAGAAAAAATCTTCCATACATACGCTGAAAAACACAGGCTAAAGTTAGGCTCAATTGCCCAGCCTGTAAGAGTAGCAATCACCGGCAGCACTGCAAGCCCGGGGCTTTTTGAGGTTCTTGAGATTGTAGGCAAAGATAGGGCACTAAAAAGATTAACAAAAGCAATAGAAAATAATAAATAGCCCATAATAATCTTTTTTGCACTTCTGCAAACAAAATTACTATTTTTGCAAACCTGTAAATAAGTATTTACCAAAAAGTATTTAAAAACAATAACATATAATCTGGCATGAAATGTGTATATATATTTATAAGAACGCAGCAAAGGAGGGATTTAAAATGAAAAGGGAAGCAGCAAAAAAGGGATTATACATAGGGGCCGGAGCAGGACTTGTTTTGTTTGCAATAGTAGGACTACTTCCAGGTTCATTTATAGGCGGAGTAATAGGGCTTAACATAGCAGGCAGCATATTCACCGCACCACTTGGAGAAACAATACTTCCGAGATTAGTAGTTGGTATTTCAATGGTATTAGGAGTGCTTATAGCCGGCATAGTATTTGTGGCAGGCGCATCAATAATTGGATGGCTTACAGGTTGTTTAGTAGATGCAGTAAGACACAGCAGGATAGCCGACATAGAAATAACAGCAGTAAAGGCAAAACATTAAGAACAAGTTAACAAAAAAACAATCTAAAAGGAGGATTAAGATGAAAGCAAGAAAAGAAATGATAAGGATGGGAACAAAAATAGGGGCAGCGTTTGGAGGTCTGGCATTTTTAATCTTTGGGTTGCTTCCAGGTTTTTACTTTGGAAGTTACGGCTCGCTGGTAGTGCTTCAGTATCTTATAGGAGGGCCGATTGAGCCAACAGTATTAGTAAGAATGTTTGTAGCAGTAGGGATTTTTTTAGGCATAGCTTCAATAGCGTTTTTAAGTATAGTGGTAGGTTCAATATTAGGAACAGCAATGGGTTATGCGGTTGAGGCATTAACAGCGCCTAAAGAAGTCAAAGAAACTACAGATGCAGTAGCAGAAATAAAATAAAATATAAGCAAGAGCAGCTTAAAGGGATGGAGATTTTAATCTTCATCCCTTTAATATTACTAAATGCACAGAACACGAGATGCAAGGGTCATAGCTTCTTATAATCTTTTCGCTCTCCTTCTTTATAAAATCAGCTGGTTTGTCTAAATTATGCTGGATGAAATTGTAAATGTCTTTTTCTATATGACTTAGATTTTGTGAAGTTGGAGGGATAATTGTGCAGTCTTTTACATACCCCTTGCTGTCGAGATTATATCTATGAATAAGCATACCGCGTGGAGCCTCTGTAATCCATACAGCTTCACCGGCACACGGATCAGCACCAATAAACGGTCTGTCAGGCTTTTCATAATCCTTAATGATTGACATTGATGTTAAAAATGCATATGCTATTTCAACTGCCCTTGCAAATATGCCCAGATGTGTGTTTTTTATCGGAAGTGATATGCCTGATTCGCTTACAGCGGTCTTAATTTCTTCTGGCAGTCTGTCATAATTGAGATTTAGCCGTGCTATAGGGCCAACCATGTATGAACTAACAGATGTGTCTTTCTTTATGCCGGCATGCAGGGATGTTGAGTGCTCTACCTGATATTCCTGAAAGTATTTTAGAAACTCCTCCATCTGAATATTTAATCCGCTGTTTGACGCAACACTGCCGTAGTTCATGGGATACTCACTTTCATGACTGAGTGAGATGTATTCCATGTCCATTATATTATTATTAAACGGAAGTCCTGCTGCCCATTTAATGCTTTTTAAAGATTCCTCATAAGCCTGCTCCAGTTGAGGCATAAGGGCTAAAAGGGTTTTTTTATCAGGCACTTTGTAAAAACCACCTGCTCTTACAGATACTGGATGGATTGGTCTGCCGCCTAAAATACCCAGTATTTGATTGCCTAATTTTTTAAATCTCAATCCTGTCTTTGCAATTTCCAAATACTCCCTGCCTGCCCATGCGCTTTCAAGCCCATAAAAATCAGGGCCTTGAAGCATATACATATGAAGTGCGTGGCTTTCTATCCATTCTCCACAATACATCAGCCTTCTTAGGTCTTTTATTGGCTTTTCAGGTTCAATGCCAAATATTTTTTCTATTGCATGCACTGCACTCATCTGGTATGCTACAGGACATATACCGCATATTCTAGCAACAAAGTCTATTACATCTGTATAATATCTCCCCTTTAAAAAAGATTCAAAAAATCGTGGTGCCTCAAAAATGTCTAACTTGAGGCTCTCTATTTTGCCGTCTTTTATTTTGATGGTTATGCCGCCTTCCCCTTCAACTCTTGACAGATAATCTATTTTAACTACTTTGTTCAATCCGCACCTTCCTGTATGTATAAGTATTCATTTTATCCAGCAGCATAATACATTCCTGCTGTGTAATTCCCATATTTTTAAACATCCTTAAAAGCGACTCTATGTTTCCATTTTCTTTAGGTCCAAAGCATCCGTAACATGGCTTCTCAAGAGACGGGCAGATAGCTCCGCATCCGGTTAATGTTATAGGGCCAAGGCATGGCTCTCCTTTTGAGACAAGCAGGCATGGTATCCCTTTCTTTTTACAGTCCATACACACGCTGTATTTACGAATTACAGGTTTTCTATCTAAAATAAGAGATACGAGTGTTTCTGATAGGGCATGAGTGCTTATTGGACATCCCCACAGTTCATAATCCACATAAACATGGTCAGAGATAGGCGTAGATGTGGATAGGGCATTGATTGCTTCTGGTGACTGATAAACATATTTTTTGTAGCCTTCAAGACTTGACCAATTTCTCAATGCCTGAAGCCCTCCTGATGTTGCACATGCGCCGATTGTTATAAGCGTCCTTGACCGCCACCTTATGTTTATTATTTCTTTTTTTTGCCAGTCAGTGGATATGGAGCCTTCCACAAGAGATATGTCAAATTCTCCTTTAAGCGGTCTATCAGTTGCCTCACGGAAATAGGCTATATCAAAAAGGTCTATTATACTTAAAAGTTCGTCTTCCATATTCAGTATAGACAACTGGCAGCCGTCGCACGATGTGAGCTTAAAAATTCCGACCCTCGGTTTTTTCATTTATAGCTCCTTTATGCTCAAAAAACTTTCAATATCTGTAAATCTAAACACAGGCCCATCTTTACATGTGAACTTAGGACCGAAAAAGCAATGTCCGCATATCCCAACACCACAGTTCATATTCCTTTCCATTGAGAGGAATATCTTTTCGCCAGGAACACCTTTTGATATTAATTCTTTTATTGCAGCATGCGTCATTGCCTCTGGTCCGCACATAAATATTACAGCATTAAGGGGATTAAAACTTATCTTATCAAACAGTCCTGTAATAAGTCCGAGTTCTCCTTTCCAGTACTCTTCTGGATCTGCCTTGTCAACTGTAAGATAGATATTAAATGCATCCCTGTATATAGGGAATTCATCTCTAAAAATAATGTCTTTAGGTGTTTTTGCGCCATAAAGTATAACTCTACTTCCAGTTGAAGCTCGGAATTGTTTTGACTTTATCTGTCTTATATCTGAAAGTATGTATCTTATGACAGAGCGCAGAGGTGCAATGCCTAATCCTCCAGCTATTATTATCAGGTCTCTATCTTCTATTTCTTCAATTGGCCAGCCGCTGCCAAACGGTCCCCTTATGTAAATCTTGTCTCCTGCATTTAGTTTTGATATATGAGTAGTAACATCTCCTGCTACCCTTATTGTATGTGTAATATCAGCATCCATAGGAGAAGAGCTTATAGATATAGGCGACTCTCCTATGCCTGGCATATAAAGCATGTTGAATTGTCCTGGCCTGTATTTGTATGCCTTTTGTATATCTTTATTGCTTATTTTAAGGGCATATGTAGCAGTATCTCTGGTCTCTCTTCTTATCCATTCTACTTCTGCCTCAAATGGAACCATTTTGTCGTACATATTATTTTCTCAACGCCTCCAGTTCTTCTGTAATGTCTATGCCCGCAGGACACCATGTGATGCATCTGCCGCAGCCTACACATCCGGACATGCCAAACTGGTCAAGCATATACGCCAGTTTATGTGACATCCAGTGCCTGTATTTTGCTTTTCTTGATGTCCTAAAATTACCGCCATGGACTCTCGCAAATCTTCTTGAAAAACACGAATCCCAGACACGGATTTTTGTGCCTGCAATCTCAAACGGTTTTTTAGAAATGCCAGGCAGTTGCACATAATCATAGCTTGAATTGCAAAAGCAGGTAGGGCATACCTGAGTGCAATTGCCGCATTCAAGGTCGCGCTGGGCTATATTTGCCCATCTTGGATGTTCAAGGTTTTTATAAATCAGCATCGGAAGTTCATCAAATCTAACAGATTTTTTAATTCTTTTTATGCATTCTGAGATTAAGAGCAGCTTTTTATTTGTATCTTCTTCTGATGCTTCTTCAAAGGGCAATTCTTTTAATAGATTTGTGCCGCGTGCTGTTTCAGTTTCAATAAGCAACGAATCGTCAAGTTCGGTAATAGCTATATCAAAGCCGTTTTTTGCTTCCGGACCCGTGCCCATTGAATAACAGAAACAATTATCTCCTGGATGTGTGCAATTTACTGCTATAACTATAAGATCTTTACGCAGTGATTTGTAGCCTGCGTCTATGACAGTTCCCTCAAGGAATATTTTATCATAAAGCTTAAGGGCAGAGATGTCGCAAGCCCTCATTGCCATAAATGCCACAGGCATTTCCTCTTTAAAACATGAATTTATTAAAGTTTCTCCCTTTGACTTCTTAAATGTGAAAATTTCTTGTGAAGGTGGATTTAAAAATCTTTTAAATGAATCGGCACCATTAGAGAATGAAAAAATAGAGGAACCAGAGCACTCAACTTGTTGAGTGCTCGGTCGAGCACCAAAACATTTGGTGCTCTGATCAGAGCCGGGTAACAGCCTGTAAAAGCCAGGGCATTGACTGTCTTTGTAGCCTGCTGGAATATCATGAAAGTCTATTTCTCCCATGACAATGGCATTTTCAGAAAGACGCGGACCTATAACCCTATGCGAACGCTTAAGGATATCAAAAATAAGGCTTAAATGTTCTTTTTTAATTTTTGCTTTCATTCTCCACCCCTTTCATTCTCCACCCCTTTCATTCTCCACCCCAAAAAATCGAAGATTTTTTGGGGACCCCTGCTTTGCCCGATTACGGATTATAGTCTTACTATTAAGTTTACACTAAACTAATTAAAAGTCAAGCCCGTGTATAAGACCCAGAAATAGACATAGGCTC
>DBNT01000078.1 GCA_002299835.1 Nitrospiraceae bacterium UBA665
GCGATACCTTAAAGCCGAACCGTCCTACCGTTTAAGGGCAACTTCAGTATCACCTTTTACATTCAGCAAAAAAACAGGCATATAAATAATCTTATCGCATCGCTAAAGGCTTTGAAGCCATGCCTGTTTTTCTTGATTACGGATTGCGGAATAGTCTTATCTCTGCATCCTAAAAAAACGTTGCAGTATTTCAGCGCATTCGTCTTTCAGCACTCCGTGGGTAATTTCTACCTGATGGTTTAGTCTTGCATCCGAAAGTATTCTATAAAGACTGCTAACAGCACCGCCCTTTATATCGCTACAGCCATAAACAAGCCTTCCCAAGCGGGCGCTTATCATGGCTCCGGCGCACATTATACACGGCTCTTTTGTAACATATAGGGTTGCATCTGTCAGTCTCCAGTTATTAATCTTTTGTGCGGCAGCTCTTAATGCTATTATCTCGGCATGAGCGGTTGGGTCAAATGAAGATTCCCTTGTATTATAAGCAGTTGCAATCACATTGTTGTTTATTACGATAACTGCGCCCACAGGCACTTCATCTTCAGCAAAGGCTTTTTCAGCCTCTGCAATGGCTATTTTCATAAAGTATATATCGCTGTTCATTGTGCATCTTACTCTACTTCAAGTTCTTCCAGTTGCACCCCGTTTCCATGTTTTATTATGACAGAATCACTATCGCACAACGGACATTGAAATATAAAATCCTTGTCTACTTCAAACTCTCCTTCACATGTCTTACAATAGCCTGCGGAGGGTATCTCTATAATTGAAATAGATGCTTCGCTTGCGATACCCCCTGCCTTTAATGCATCAAATGCAAAAAGCAAGGCCCCGGTTGATACTACCGAGGCCTTGCCTATCCTAATTTTTATGTTTTTAATCCTCTCATAACCGCTGTCTTTACACTTATTGACGGCTGTTTCAAGAAGGCTTTCAGCAATATACACTTCGTGCATAATTATTTAAGCATTTAAGCATTTAAGCAGTTAAGTATTTAAGGGATTAAGCGAATAGAGTTTTTATTTTTCCTTAACTCATTAGCTACTTAACCCCTTGACTACTTTTACTATTTATGCACTTCCCTTTCGTAAGCTTCCTTGCCAGCTTCAATAGCTGCGGATATTGCCGTTTTTTTCTCCCCAATAATATCCTTGCCTTTTTCAATAGAAGATGAAACTTTTTCTTTGGCATGGCTCACATATTCTGAACTTTTGCCCTTAACATCGTCTGCGAGTTCTTTTATTCTCCTTCTCGTCTCCTGACCGGATTGTGGCGCCATAAGGAGCGCCAGTCCTGCACCAACCATGCCTCCTAAAAGAAATGAAAGCAATATAGAACCTGAACTAAAACCGCCTTCCTCGTGTCTCATTTTTTTGACCTCCTTAAGAATTAAGTTAATAAAATTATATAGTTATCCCGCATGCCAATTTATTTATTACCAGTTTTTATAAGCTCTTTAGCCAGAACACTAAGAGCTGTTTTAACTCCTACTTGTAACCCGGTAGTTCTCAATGATACGCTGTCCTTTAAGTTGCTCATAATGCCGCTTATCGCCTTTAGATTAGCAGCAGTATCATGCATTGCTTCTGAAAAGTGCCTGATATTGCCGGTCACTGCCTCAACATCTTCACTCACATTTCTAATGCTTTTAAGAGTTTTCCCGGCATCTTCAAGCACCGGCTTCATATTTTCCTCTATGTTTTTTACAGAGTTGTCAATATTTTTTAGAGTTTCCTGAAAGGTAGTAGTTGCTTTTTTTACCTCAAGCAATAAATAAACAAAAAAGCCAACGGCGGCTAAAAAAGCTAACGATATTATAAAATAGCTCAGGCTCAAAAATATTAGCCAACCCTGTCCATCCATTTAGCATCTCCTTTTTGTATTAAGTATAGCATATTTTATCATAATTAATATCATAATCAATTCACGGATTTATGCACATGCAGTATTCGCTGGATCACGGTAATGTGGCTTAAGAAAAATAATGCCACTATTACATAAAATAACCAGCCTGTTATACAGCCAAAAGCTAAAAGCACAACCCTCTCGGGCCTCTCCATAATGCCTACATTACACTCAATGCCGATGCCTTCTGCCCGTGCCCTCACATAGCTTATTAGCAATGCACCGACAAGGCTGCCTGTAGTAAATACTATCCCTGCAAGATCATTTCTCTCAAAAAAATACCATGCGATTGCAATAAAAATAAAAGAATCAGAATATCTATCAAGAGTAGAGTCAAGAAGCGCTCCGAATTTGGTGCTTTTACCGTTTGTGCGCGCAACAATGCCGTCAAGCATATCAAAAAAACCACCAGCGAGTATTAAAAATCCTCCAGCTATCAGATTAAATGGTATTGTAACAGCTGCAGAAGCTGTTACAATAAAGCCGATTACAGTAAGGCTGTTTGGACTTATTGATATTCGCTTTGCTATTGGAGCGAGGGGTTTGTCAAGAAAGTGTCCGAGTTTTGCGCTTATCATAATTAGTTATTGATAAACAGTCATTGGTTTTTACCATTGACTGTTTATTATTATCTCTGCCGTTTGCCTAATATAAATTCCTCCACCATTTCCCGTGCTTCTTCGTCAGAAAACTGGTTCCCCGGATGTTTCATAAAGTAAGAAGAAGGGGAAATCAGCATTCCACCCGTGCCACTATCTTTAGCAATCTTGCAGCATCTTATAGCATCTATTACTACACCAGCACTGTTTGGAGAGTCTTCTACAGAAAGTCTTAATTCCAGATGCATGGGCATATTTCCAAATCCATGTCCTTCTATTCTCAAAAAACAGACCTTGTTATCCTTCATCCACGGCACATAATCCGACGGACCGATATGCACATCTTCATTAGTTAGAGGATGTGTAATCTGGCACTGCACAGCCTCTGTCTTTGATATTTTTTTTAATTTAAGTCTGTTCTGGTTTAGCATATTAAGAAAGTCTGTATTGCCCCCTACATTTAACTGATAAGTATGGTTTATCTTTACGCCTCTATCCATGAATAATTTTGTGAGCATTCTGTGAATTATAGTTGCCCCGATCTGTGATTTTATATCATCACCGATTATAGGTATTCTTTTTTCCTCAAACTTTTTCTCCCATTCGCCATCAGACGCAATAAAGACAGGAATGCAGTTTATGAAAGCCACTTTAGCTTCAAGGCAGGCGTTTGCGTAATATCTTGTTGCATTTTCTGATCCTACAGGCAAATAGTTTATAAGAATATCTGCTCCGCTGTCCCTGAGCGCCTTGACAACATCACAGGGCTTCTCATCTGCTACGACAAACCTTCTGTCATCTGGATAGCCTGACATGTGAGGCGATACTCCGTCAAGAACTTCACCCATATGCACTGTAACAGGATAATCGCGAATTTCAGGGAAAAATAACTTCGTGCAGTTAGGTTTGGCAAAAACAGCTTCCTTAAGAGGCTTATTTACCTTCCTGGCATCTATATCAAAAGCAGCAACTACCTCTATATCCTCTGGCAGATAGCCGCCAATGTCATAATGCATAAGACCAAGGGATTTATCAGGGCTGTCCTTGCTTAATGACCTGTAATAATCTATTCCTTGAATCAGAGAACTAGCACAGTTACCTAATCCAGTAATCGCTATGTGTATCTTGCCCATATCGTTTTTATTTCCTCCCATAACCATGACATCATCAATTACCTGTGTTCTGTCAGCCATTTAATATGTGAATTAATAACATTTCCTATCTCTGATAAAAGATAATCTGGCGCATTTATTCTGCTTATGTTTGACAACTGCCATTTAACCAGACTCATGTAAAACTTTAATGCGGCAGTTGATACCCTTATAAAGTCATTCAGGTCAGTAGAGCATTTTTCGCAAATTATGGCTCCATGAGCAATATAAAAGTTTCCGCCGTTTTCTGGGGTGCTGTTTTTCAGGTTTCCGTCTATTCTTTTTCCACACCTGCCGCAAATATTAAGGGATGGCAAATATCCGGCAATCTCGAGGAATTTTATTCTGTAATAAAGAGTATAAAGCATATTAGAACTGTCAGACTCAATCTTAAAAAGGGTGCTGAGGAGCAGGTTGAAAAACTCGGTATGACGTTCTCTTTCAGGCAGAAACTTAATATTCAGTTGAAGCATATCTGATATATCAACAAAACGAAGGTAGTTTTCACGCAGTGTATGAAACGGTCTCAATATATCTGACTGAGTTAATTTCGGCAGATTTGCATCCTCTTTGCCTATAAATGATATTGCCGAATAGGTAAGCGGCTCCAGACTGCTGCCGAACCTGCTTTTTATCTTTCTTGGACTTTTTGCAAAGACCTTCAGCACCCCGGAATCTCTCGTCAGGTATGTTACTATAAGGTCAGCCTCTCCAAATGGGAAATTCTTTAAGACAATTCCTTCTGTTCGTTTTAACATTTTCGTTATTCGTTACTCATCCGCCCTCGGCGGAGTTATTAGTTATTAGTTACTCGATTAACGAATAACTAATAACTAATAACGATTTCACATGATATTTCCAAAATCTTCAGGTTTAAGGTTTTTGAGCCATTCTTCGAGTTCATCGGCTCTTCTCACTTCAAGAACATTATCTTCAACAAAAATCGGGACATTCACCCTGAGGGCAATGGCAATTGCATCAGAAGGTCTGGAGTCTATGGCTATCTCTTTTTTGCCGTCATAAGCGTATATCAGCGAATAATAAGTGTTATCGACTATTTCTGTTATAACCACCCGTATAACTTTTGCGTTTAATTCGTCAAAAACATTCTTTATGAGGTCATGCGTAAGAGGTCTCGGGGTAATAACCTTACCTACAGCAAGAGCTATTGCGTCAGCTTCTGGTTTGCCTATCCATATTGGCAGGGCTTCATTGCCGTCCACCTGCTGCAAAAGTAAAATATACATGCCGCTACGTGGATCAAATAAAAGTCCTTCTACTTTCATCTGAATAAGCATTACTTATACCCCAGTTCCCTTAAAATGCGTTCGTTGCTGCGCCAGTCCTTTTTTGTCTTTACCCGTAATTCAAGAAAAACCTTTGTGCCGAGCAGCCTTTCAATATCAAGCCTTGCCTTAGTTCCAATCTCTTTCAGCATCGTGCCTCCTTTGCCTATTATAATACCTTTTTGCCCCTCTCTTTCAACATAAATATCAGCATGAATGAAAATCCCTTTGCCCTCATGCTCTTTCCAGTCTGTAAGGTCAACTGCAATTGAATAAGGCACCTCTTCCTCTGTCTTGTCCATTATTTTTTCCCTTATTATTTCTGATGCCATAAACCTTTCTATCTGGTCTGTAGTTATATCATCAGGATAATATTTTGGACCTTCAGGCAGATAATTGACAATAGTATCAATCACCCTGTTAATATTGTCTCCTTTAAGAGCTGATATAGGAATAATCTCTTTAAATGGATAAAGCCCCCTGTATGTGTCTATCAATGGCAGAAGATCGTTTTTTTTAATCCTGTCTATTTTATTTATCAAGAGAATTACCGGTTTATTAAGGTCATTTAATATATCAAGTATAAACTTATCTCCTCTGCCAGGCTCTTCAGGCTCAACCATAAATAATATGATGTCAACCTCTCTGATAGCCTCTTTTGCCTCTTTTACGGCTATTTCGCCAAGTTTATGTTTCGGCTTATGGATTCCTGGTGTATCAATAAATACTATCTGGGCATTATTTAGATTCTTAATGCCTGTTATCCTGGTTCTTGTTGTCTGGGGCTTTGGCGTAACAATGGCTACTTTCTCGCCTACAATGGCGTTAAGCAAAGTAGATTTGCCTACATTTGGCCTTCCTGTTAAAGAAACATATCCGCTTTTAAATTTTTCAGACTGCATGATTTAATATCTTACCTGTTTTCCCTCAATATGTTTTTTCATTAACCTGCGGACTTCTTTTCTATGTCGGATGCCGATGATAAGCACATTCTGTTTCTCTATTAAAAAAACCACCCCATAGTCGCCAACTCGCAGCTTCCAGTATCCTTTAAGTGTTTTCCTGATCGGTTCTCCATATTCATAAGGGGCTACAGATAAGCGCGTTTCTATCGCAGTCCTGATACGCGATTTAATATCGGCATTTAAAAGCGAAATATCATCGGTTCTGACGGCCTGATGATATTTAACGGTATAAGGCATTTAGCTCCACACTTCATTGTGCGATAATGCCTTTTTCCAGTTAAATGACTTTATCCGCTTATCAGCAAATGTTGCGAGGGCTGCGTCTTCTTTCAATTTTAAAGCTTCCTTGATCAAATCCCGCACCACCATTGCCATAGAAATACCGCTGTCTTCTGCCATGTCATGAATAGCAGTATATAGCGGACGATCAACAACTATATTTATTCTCGGATTTTTTGTAGGCATAATTTTTACCTCCTTTGACCTCCGAATATAGCGTAACACAAGTGGAACACTCTGTCAAATCTTCCTCTGTCAAACCATATAGTTTATATACCATTTCATCAATCTGCCGCTCAACCCCGTTAGAAATTTCAGACAAATCCAACGCCAAATCTCTTATAATTGCATTTCTAACGGGGTCAACAAGGGTGATGAAGGGGAATTTTGTTTCATATTCCAAGTTCTTTTTTCAAGTCACTATGCGATGTCCATTTTTTGTTCTTACGCTTAACTTCTATAGCGGAGTAATAGTCAATCTTATCTTCTTCTATCTCTTTTAATCTTTGATATTCCTTAAAATCTATTATTACGGCAACTGGTTTATTATCTTCTTTAATAATCTGTGTTTTAATCATGATATGCCTCCTGTCTATGCTTTATTTCATAAATTGACATACTATTGAGGCTCTTGCAAAAGTATGTTTTTATGCCTAAAGTCTGTCATTCCAGCGAAAGCTGGAATCCAGAAGCCTGCCCTCGAAGGTCTTAATCGGGGGCCTTTGTTTTTAAAGGAAATGGATTCCCGCGGAAGAACTTCGGGAATGACATTTTTACGTCTTT
>DBNT01000125.1 GCA_002299835.1 Nitrospiraceae bacterium UBA665
ACCTGCTTTGCTTATGCAAATGCTTTACTTTACGGATTATGAGCTTGTCCTAAATTTTTTAAAAATGATAAACTAACAGCATTATGGAGTGCACTTTTCAGAACAACAAAAAACATTGCAATTGCACCTATGAACCATGTAGTAAAAAATTCAAATGCTGCGAATGCCTGCATTATCACAGAAGAAACGGTGAACTCCCGGCCTGCTTCTTTAATGCCGAATACGAGAAAACACACGACCGCTCAATGCAGAACTTTCTCAGAATGCACAGCTTAAAGCGGTAAAATCTTTATACATTACCGGCATTGTGTTTTACAGCCTGTCCTGTCTTAATTAAGAATTCTTTTATCATCTCTGCCCTCAACTCTATTATTTCATGAAACTGGTTAACAAACTGCCTGTATTGCCTCTGAGGGCCTTTTTCCATATATTCAAGCAGTGGATTACAGAAATACCAGTTGCATCTGAACGGCCTAATCGATCTCTCTATTATACATCCATACATGGAAAGGAACTGGCAGGGGTCAGTATCTTTTACGCATTCTTTATATACAGGGAGCTTAAGTCCGAGGGCATAAATATATATAAGGTCTTCGCAGTCATAATATCCATGCCTGTTTATGCAGCAGACTTTTTCGCAGGACGGGCATACCGCTATAGCCCCCTGCTGCACAAAAGAGTCAAGCTGATTTATTCCATCTCTTATTTTGCATGCCATTGTCTTGACTTGCAAAAGCCCTGCTCCATGCTCTTTAAAAAGCGTCTCTATGAGATGCGCTTCATTAGCCCACTTTTTCATATTATTTAACTTGAGAATTCCCTGTGGCTTGCCACAGGGTTACCTTGTCTGTCATTCCGCACTTGATGCGGAATCCAGTCTTTTGTTTTTTTCTGGATTCCTGCTTCCGCAGGAATGACGACAAACAAGTTTTTTTGAATCTTGATACCCTGTGCGGCTTGCCGCAGGGTTCTTCATTGAAGGCTCATCCTTGAGCAGTTTTAATAGCGCCATTGTCATATGGTATTATAATAAAAAACCTGAATGCAAAGCGATAATTCACATTATTCATAAATTATGCGCAAAAGATAGAAGACAAAGCATTGGAGCGACTTAGACAGCTTTATATGAAGTGTAAAAAATGTAGTGGACAGCTTAGACTAATCTTCGGGTGAAAGGCAATATTCTTTTGCTGCATGGAGTGTGGCATGGAATTTAAGGTCTCAGAATATATTGATGAAATAGACAGCAAGACATGGGAGAAGATTGCCTTCAGACCGTGCAGCCGAGCATAAAGGAGAGATTGCCATTTCTCATATCATTATAGATGGATACAATGTTATTGGAATTTTCCATAAGGATATGGAAAAGGCAAGAGATGGGTTTGTTAATCTCTTGATAAATTACAGAAAAATAAAGACACATGATATAACGGTTGTTTTTGACGGCTATAAAAGCGGTAGCACAGAGCATGTGTCTGTAAGCGGCGGGGTGAGGATTATTTATTCAAAGCTTGGCGAAAAGGCTGATGATGTCATTAAACGAATTATATCAAAGGACAGAAAGGAATGGATTGTTGTGAGCAATGACAGGGATATTGTAAATCATGCATGGTCTGTGAATTCCATTCCCATATCATCAGAGAGTTTTTTTGAGGCAGTCTCAAGGCAGGTAAATAGAAATAACGCAGAAACGGAAACTACAGGCAAAGATGCAGATGAGTTTTTGTGCAAAGACTTTGATGATGACGAATATTCCTATTCTTTAAAAGGCAATCCGCACAGGCTGTCCAAGAAAGAAAAAACTGTCAGGAGGGCATTGAGAAAGCTTTAAACCGTGTGTCCTCATTATCTTTGATAGCCTCGGATTGGTTGTCAAAAATGTTAATCCGCAGGATCTCGATTACCTGTTGGCTGACAGTTGTAACAATTGTTATAAGTGAGGTATGCTATAAATTTCATAATATGAATCGCATGGGACTGCCATACTGGAAAGCTGAAGGCAGACAGGCAGGCATCGGGAAAACAGATATGATTCAGAGCATGACAGGTTTCGGTGTAGCAGAAAAAGACGGTTTTAAAGCAGAAGTGCGCTCTCTAAATCACAAGTATATTGATATCTCCATTAAAATCCCATCCTTTCTTTTGGAACGCGAAATACCGATAAGGAATCTGATTAAGGAGAGATTTTCAAGGGGCAAGTTCGATGTTATTGTATCCATAACCGATAAACAGCACAGAAAGATAGGCATAAACAAAGAACTTGCAAAGGGAATTTATGATGCATTTTCAGAACTCCAGAAGGAACTCTCCATACCCGGTTGTCTAAACATTGATTTTTTTGCAGGGCATAAGGAGTTGTTGGTTTCAGAAGAGCCGGCATATGTTCTGGAGACGCTGTATGATGCAATTAATGACGTCCTTTTCATGTTAGAGACAATGAGGAAGAACGAAGGTGAAAGCCTTTGTAAAGAAATGCTCCTATGTTTAAAAAAACTTGAAGACATTCAGGGCCAAATAAACAGAAGGGCAAAAGAAATTGCATCTACATATAAAGAAAGCCTAACAAAAAAGATAGCGGATTTGCTTTTAGCCGCACCAGTTGACGAATCAAGAATCGCACAGGAAGCGGCTATTCTTGCACAGAAAAGCGATGTCACAGAAGAAATAACGAGGCTCTTATCGCATATCCGGCAATTCCGCGACCTTTTGGCCTCTAATGAAGCTGTGGGCAGGAGGCTTGATTTTTTACTGCAGGAAATGATGAGAGAGGCAAACACCATAGCCTCAAAAGTCGGCGATATAGGCATTATAAATCTTACTATCGAAATAAAAGCAGAAATAGAAAAATTGAGAGAGCAGGTGCAGAATATCCAGTGAAGCATATCCTTATAAATATAGGCTTCGGCAATTTTGTTTCATCCGACAGGGTGGTTGCAATTATTAACACCGGCTCATCGCCTATAAAAAAATTGCGGGAGGTGGCCAAAGAAAAGGGCAAACTCGTGGATGCAACAGAGGGAAGAAAAACACGTTCTATAATAATTACAGACAGCGACCACATCATACTTTCATCGCTGCAGGTGGAGACTGTAGCCCAGAGGGTAGCCGGTATAAATTATAATTTAGCAGCAGGCACAAAAGATGACGAATAATTACAGAATAAAAAAGGGCATCCTCTTTGTTATATCTGCTCCGTCAGGAGCAGGAAAGTCCACATTATGCCAGAATGTGCTTGAAAGCATGCCGGATATAAAATTTTCGGTCTCTTATACTACCCGCAATCCACGACAGGGAGAGGTGGATGGCATGCATTATAATTTCGTAGATGAAGAAGAGTTTCAGGGAATGATAGCTAACAGCGAATTTATTGAGTGGGCAAGGGTTCACGGCAATTTTTACGGGACATCGAGAAAAAAAATTGCTGAAATGACCACAGCAGGAATAGATGTATTGCTTGACATAGATGTACAGGGCGCAAGACAGGTAAAGGAAAGCCTTGGCGCCCCAAAAAGTCGCAGACTTTTTGGGGACCCCCTTCCGGACAGTGTATTGATATTCATACTGCCTCCGTCTTTTAAGGCGCTGAAGGAAAGACTCACAGGGAGAATGACAGATACTGATGAGGTTATTGAAAAGAGGCTCAAAAAGGCTGCTACAGAAATAATGGAATATAAAAATTATGATTATGTTATAGTAAACAATGTGATTGAAAATGCCCTTACCGAATTAAAGTCTGTAATTATTGCAGAAAGGGTCAGGACATACAGGCTGAACATCAGGTTAATAGAGAAAAATTTTTTGTTATAAAATAAAGAGGAGAAAAAAATGGATATAATATCATTGCCGATTGAATACGACAAAAAGGGCATTGACAGCAGATTCAGGCTCGTTACGATAGCCTCCCAGAGGGCACGCGAGCTTTCATTGGGCGCTGCAGGCAAGGCTTCAGCTAAAGTTCTGGTAAAACCAAAAAAAGTTACCACCTCTGCACTGCTTGAGGCAATTTCAGGAGAAATAGAGTTTATAACTGGAGTAGAGGCAGTAGCAGCAAAAGAGAAGGCCGATAAGATAGACTACAAAAAATTAATTGAGGAAAAGAGAAAGCCAATAACAGACCTATCAGAACTCGAAAAGGATCTAAAGATTTATCTGCACGAAAAAGGCGCCACAGAAAGAGCAATTGAGGAATTATTTGCAGAGGGAGAAGAAGGAGAAGCAGCAGAAAAAGTTGAATAGCAACACTGAAACAGCGTTGAAGGGAAAATCCATACTCCTTGGCATCACCGGCAGTGTGGCTGCTTATAAGGCTCTTGATCTCATCAGGAGATTGAAAGACGAAGGCGCATCTGTCAAAGTGATAATGACAGAATCTGCATGCCGCTTTATCACCCCGCTTTCTGTGGAACTGGCATCAGGACAAAGTGTTTATTTTGACATGTTTAAGTCTCCTTTATCGCATATAAACCTGCCTGTGGAAGCAGATATGCTTGTTGTTGCACCTGCAACAGCAAATTCTATCAGTAAATATGCATGCGGCATTGCCGATAACCTGTTGAGCACGGCAGCGATTGCCTTCAGCGGGACGCCTGACAGAATAATCTTTGCCCCTGCAATGAACTGGAGAATGTATGAAAACCATGTATTTCAGAAAAACCTCCATGCTCTAATCCAGATCGGAGCAAGGTTTATAGGCCCTGAAAAAGGGAGCCTTGCCTGCGGCGAGGAAGGCACGGGAAGGATGGCAGGCATAGACAGGATAATCGAATCCATAAAAACATCGCTTTCTAAACATGACCTTGCCGGAGAGCATGTGCTCGTTACAGCAGGGCCGACCCGTGAGCATATAGATCCTGTAAGATATATATCAAACAGGTCATCAGGCAAAATGGGTTATGCTATTGCAAAAATAGCTAAAAGAAGGGGTGCGGAAGTAACTCTTATTAGCGGTCCGGTATCTTTAAGACCGCCTGATGATGTTACTGTTATAAATGTGGGGACTGCTGCTCAGATGCTTTCGGCTGTCATGGACAATATTCATATGTCTTCCATATTTGTGATGTCAGCAGCAGTAGCAGACTTTATGCCTCAAGAGACAAAAAGAGATAAAATAGAGAAGAAAGAGAGCTTTGCGCTGCAACTGATAAAGACAAAGGACATTTTAGGACAAGTCGGGAGGCTTAAAAAAAGACCTTTTACTACAGGATTTGCTGCTGAAACAGGACCCGGATTAGACAGAGCCAAAAAAAAGCTTCTTGACAAAAATATAGATGTAATTATTTTTAACAATGTTACAGGTGTCGGAGCAGGATTTGATGTGGATACCAATGAGGTAGTAATTATTTACAGAGACGGCGCCGGCACAATTAAAGAAAAGCCCCTTCCCTTGATGCACAAAGAAGATGTTGCAGAGGCGATATTTGATACGATAAAAGATTTGGGTTATAAGCAATTCTAATAAAATCTATGATTAGAAATAAATATATAAAACGGCTTAAGGAGAGACTGAGGGAGAAGCCCGATTCAAGGCTTTTTCTGTCTTTAGCAGAAGAGTTAAAAAAAGATGACAAGCTGAATGAAGCAATAGATGTTCTTATTGGCGGCATCAGAAAAGTCCCTGATTTTGACGCTGCACGGCTTACACTCGGAAGATGGTATCTTCAAAGCAATATGCTGTCTGAGGCAAAAAAAGAATTTTCTGAAGTCCTCAGACATTCACCTAACAATATATTTGCCATTAAATGGCTTAATAAGATTAATAGTCAACTTGGCAGTCAACATAGCAACAAGGAACAAGTTTTACACAGGCTAAACACATTTTTAAATGCAATAAGAGATAGGTTTGAAGATATGCCCGATGTCAGGCCTGCCTGTGCGTGCCTGCCTGTGCTACGGCAGACAGGTTTGCATGCAGACAGGGACAAGAATTCTGTAATAAATCGCCTTAACAAATTCTTAGAGGCTGTAAAAACCCGCTTTGCAGCATCTCCTATCTAATATCAGATTATGGGAGTGCCGGAATCGAGAGTAGCGTTTATACAGCAGTTCATTAAATCGAAAAAGATAAATGGCTTTTTAGTGACCAATATAAAGAATATCCGCTATCTAACCGGATTTACAGGGTCTTCGGGTTTTGCTCTTATCACCGGAAATAAAAGGCTTTTCTTTACAGACTTTAGGTACAAGGAACAGGCAGGAGCGGAGGTCAGCGGCTTTGAAGTGGAGTTAGAAAAAGGCAAAAGAATTTGCACCCTGCGCAAGTTTATGAAAAAACTGGCAATAAGAAGCCTGTGCTTTGAGAAATCCGCTTCATATGAATTTTATGAAAACATAGAAAAACTGCATGTGCGATTGATACCGCAAAAGGATTTTATTGAAAACATGAGAAAGACCAAAGACACCGAAGAAATAGAATGCATAAAAAAAGCTGTTCAGAGAGCCGAAAGGGCATTCATTAAAATTAAACCAAAAATACAGGCTGGCATAAAAGAAAAGGAGATTGCATTAAGGCTTGAAGTGCAGCTTAAAAAAGAAGGATGCACAAGGGTCCCTTTTGATATAATAGTAGCCTCCGGAAAAAATGCATCTATACCGCATGCAAGACCGACCGAAAAGAGAATCCGAAAGGGTGATTTTGTTATAATTGACTGGGGCGGGGAAGCAGACGGCTATTATTCAGATATGACAAGAACCCTTCTTGTGAAAGACAGGGCAATATCTAAAAAGATAAAGATTTATGAAGCAGTCAACAAGGCAAGGAAAAAGGCTATAGCATCGGTAAAGGAAGGGATAAATACTCAGGATATAGACAGAATTGCAAGGAATACAATAAAAAGTGCTGGCTATGGGGAGTTTTTTGGTCATGGAACAGGACACGGCATAGGGCTTAATGTGCATGAGCCCCCGGGCATTTCGTGGGTCAAAAGCGAAGTAGTATGTAGCGGTATGGTTTTTACTATAGAGCCCGGAATTTATATTCCCGAACTTGGTGGGGTAAGAATAGAAGATATGGTATTGGTAAAAAATACAAAGGCAGAACTTTTAACCAGCTTAAGCAGGGAACTGGAAATAATATAAACTACAGTAACTCGTTACTCGTTACTTGTTACTCGTTACTGTCTTTTAGGAGGTGCGGCATTGATTGCAACCGGAGACTTCAGGAGAGGCAAAAAGATAGAATATAAGGGAGAGCCTTACGAGGTGATAGAGTTTCAGCATGTAAAGATGCAGCAGAGAGCGCCTATTGTCAGAACAAAAATAAAAAGCCTTAAGACAGGAAGGGTGCTGGAAGAGACCTTTTCGGCAGGTGAAAAATTTGAAGAGCCGAATCTTGAAGAAAAAGAAATGCAGTATCTTTATGCACAGGAAGATTTTTATTACTTCATGGACATGGAAACTTACGAACAGGTGCCATTAACCAGAACTCAGTTGGGAGATGCTAAAAAGTTCATCAAAGAAAACATGACAGTCCAGATACTGTATTACAAAGGAGAACCGATGACTGTTGAGACCCCTATGTTTGTTGAGCTTGCAGTTACAGATACAGAACCTGCCTTTAAGGGTGACACTGCCTCAGGCGGAAGCAAGCCAGCAGCACTGGAGACAGGCGCTACAGTTAAAGTGCCCTTTCATATACAGGCAGGAGATGTTTTAAAAATCGATACACGGACAGGGGAGTATATAGAAAAAGTAAAATAATTCGCCAACCGTGCCCATTATTCGTTAACGGACAATGGACACGGAAATTGGAGGTCATAATGGAACTCAATGATTTAAGAGAATTAATGGGTCTACTAAAGGATACTGATATAACAGAACTTCAGATAGAAAAAGACGGCGTTAGGGTTAAAATTAAGCGCGAAAAATTTTTCAGCCACCTTGAAGTCCATCATCCTGCAGTTCATGCTGCAATTCATGAAAAAATAGAAGCAAAAGAGATTAAGAAGGAGGAGAAGGCGGGGTCAGAAGAAAGGTTGTTTGCTGTTAAGTCTCCTATTGTAGGCACTTTTTACAGATCGTCGTCACCCGATTCAGAGCCTTTTGTCGATATTGGTACAAAGGTCAAAAAAGGACAGGTGCTGTGCGTAATAGAGGCAATGAAAATCATGAACGAGATAGAGAGCGAGATAGACGGAGTGATAGCGAGGGCGCTTGTGGAAAACGGGCATCCTGTAGAATACGGTGAAACACTTTTTCTTATAGAACCGGTTTAGTAGAGGTCGAAAAAATGAAATACACATGTTTTAAAAAGACACAAAAGGTTATAAAAATCTCCCCTAACCCTGAAAATCCCCCTCAATCCCCCTTTTTCAAAGGGGGAAGTTGCTCTTTTTCAAAGAGGGAGACTTCAAATATATTTCCCCCCTTTGGCAAAGGGGGGTTAGGGGGGATTTTAAGGTGAAACTCTTTAAAAAGATACTCATCGCAAATAGAGGCGAGATAGCTGTAAGGATTATCAGGGCGTGCAAAGAACTCGGCATCAAAACTGTTGCAATATTTTCAGATATAGAAAGGGAATCCCTTCATGTAAGGCTTGCCGATGAATCAATATGCATAGGCCCTGCAAACCCAACCCACAGTTATCTTAATGTTCCTGCCATATTGAGCGCAGCAGAAGTTACAGATGCAGAGGCCATCCATCCGGGTTACGGTTTTCTGTCAGAAAATCCCAATTTTGCAGAGGCCTGCGCCACATCAGGCATTACATTCATTGGTCCGGCTCCGGAAAGCATAAAAATAGGAGGAGATAAGGCAAAGGCAAGGCAGGTGATGAAAAGAAGGGGAATACCTGTTGTTTTAGGCAGCGACGGTCCTGTAATTTCAGAAGACGCTGCAATAAAAATAGCCAAAAAAATAGGATTTCCAGTAATAATAAAGGCCTCTGCCGGAGGCGGCGGACGCGGCATGAGAATAGTAAACGAAGAAGAAGAACTGTCAACAGCCTTTCAAATGGCACAGAGAGAATCACTTGCTTCCTTTGGCAGCAGCGAAATATATCTTGAAAAATACCTGCCATCAATCAGGCACATTGAGGTGCAAATAATATCGGATGGTAAAGGCAATGTAATCCATCTCGGAGAGCGCGACTGCTCTATACAGAGACGGCACCAGAAACTCATTGAAGAGGCTCCGTCTCCTGTTGCAACAGAAAAGTTCCGCAAAAAAATAGGTGAACTCGCTGTTAAAGCAGCAAAGGCAATGAAGTACAAAAATGTCGGCACCATAGAGTTTATTGTAGACCATGAGCAAAATATATATTTCATGGAAGTTAACACCCGTGTGCAGGTCGAACATCCTGTCACAGAGGAGATAACAGGCATAGATATAATAAAAGAGCAGATAAAAATAGCAGCCGGCTTGCCCCTGACTTATAAGCAGAACCAGATAAAACCCTACGGTCATGCTATTGAATGCAGGATAAATGCTGAAGACCCTGAAAAATTTATCCCGTCACCGGGAAGGATAACTTTCTTTCTGCCGCCGGGCGGCCCCGGCGTAAGGGTTGACACAGGAGCTTATACCGGATGGGCTGTGCCTTCCCATTATGATTCTATGATAGCCAAATTGATAGTTCACGGGAAAAACAGAGAGGAAGCGATAGCAAAAATGAAAAGAGCGCTTGATGAATTTATAATTGAGGGAATAAAAACTACTATTGCATTCCATAAAAAGGTTTTAAACCATCCTGATTTCATAAAAGGCAATTTCAACACAGGATTTGTTGAGAGGATGAATATTCAAAGCGCTATTGCAGAAACTGCAAAGCCGGAAGTGCAGAGCCTTGCAGAATAATGAAGCTTATCATTCCAGCCAGCCGCATTTGTTTTATAACTTCTTACAGCGATAATATAGAAGACAAAATAATCATGCTCATAGAGGCCGGCATAAAATGGATTCAATACCGACAAAAGAACAAAACAAAAAGGGAGATGTTTTATGAAGCATTAAAACTCAGAAAGATTGCGAAGCGCTTCGGCGCCTGCCTCATAATAAACGATTATGCTGACATTGCCCTTGCTGTAGATGCTCATGGTGTGCATTTAGGGCAGGAAGACCTTCCGATAGCAGAAGCTAAAAAAATACTTGGCAGCCGGATTATTGGAATTTCCACACATAACCTTGAAGAAGCATTGGAGGCTGAAAAAGGAGGGGCAGACTATATAGGCTTTGGCTCTATATTTCCGACAACCACAAAGGACAATACATTGGTTCAGGGGCTTGATGCATTAAAGAAAATAAAAAAATCTGTCAAAATACCGGTTATCGCCATCGGCGGCATTAAGGCAGACAATGTTGTGCATGTTTTAAAGACAGGCTGTGACGGCATAGCAGTATCGTCCGGACTTATTGAGGGCGATATAATTGATAATGCAAAACGGTTCATAAATGCAGTTGCATTTGACTTTAATCCGTAGCCAAGCATTTACAAAAGAAAAGCAGGCATGGGTGAAAAGCCTTTAGCGGCGATACATTA
>DBNT01000055.1 GCA_002299835.1 Nitrospiraceae bacterium UBA665
TCTATCTCTATTTTTCGGACATAATTCGTTTTTGTAAATTACACTCAATCCGAACTAAAAATACTGTACAATATACTTTACTGAAAGGGATAAAACAACAATTCCCAATATCAGCTTTATAAACTTCTGTGGAATATATTTCTGAAGCCTTGCTCCAAAATATATTCCTACAAAGCCACCGATACCAAAAAGAATTCCTAACGGCCAGTCAGGCATGGTAGAAATGCTACCTGGAGCAGGAATGACACTAAAAAAAAATGCACCTGCTATAGATGTTATAAAAGTAGCCATTAATGTTGCGCCTGCAATTGTATAAACCGGCAAATGAAAAACAGAAATGCAAAACGGCGCTATTATTGCACCTCCTCCGATTCCATAAGCTCCTCCGATAATGCCGACAATAATTGCTAAAACAAACATCCCTATTGTGCTGAATGAAAACCTCTCGCCCCAAAATTCATATTCAACTCTTTTAAGGGATACAGATATTGTCTTTACCACTGCATCGGCAGGCAAGCCTGCTTTTATGGTTGAAGCTTGCTGGCTTGCCTTATTTATCTGTAAATTGAATTTATCTTCTAAAGCCTTTAGAGCATAAGACTTCTTTGGTTTAATTATAATTTCTTTAAGGAGGCGAATGCCTATATAAAGCAGTACGCATCCTACAAATAATTTAAATACATTAGGGTCTGGCAAGTATAATACTCTTATGCCATATCCCAAAAAAACTCCGGGAAGCGTTCCTGCAATAATTACCCATGTCAACGGCCATGCCATACGGCCCTCTTTAATATATCTATAGACACCACCCGGTATAGCGACAATATTAAAAACATGATTTGTGCCGCTCACCGAAGGTGCAGTGTAATTCAAAACACTCATCTGAAACGGCAAAAGAAGAAACGCACCGGAAAGACCGCCTATTGATGCAAAAAAAGAGATTATAATCGCAACAAGCAAAGGAAGCAGTATATTGGTAGTTACGCCTGAAACAGGAAAAGTTACATTTAAAAAATCCATATGTTAATTATAGCAAAAGAAGAGAAAGATAAAATTTGGATATATTTTTAACCAAAAATTAACATTCCTTTAATACCTGTGAAATATTTCCCCTGTAAAATTATGTATAGATGTATAGACAACTTAAAGGAGATGCAAAATGATAAACAGAGATGGGGGCATCGCATGTTATCAACAGCTTTCAGAAATACTAATTAAGCAGATAGAAGAAGATGTTTTCAGGTCCAGCGAGCAAATCCCTACAGAGATGGAGTTAAGCAAAAAGTACAAACTAAACAGACATACTGTAAGGCAAGCCATCGAAAGGCTTAAGAATGAAGGATTTGTATATACAATAAAAGGCAAGGGAACATTTGTCGCAAACACAAAAATCTCTTATAAAGTCTCAAGAAAAACACGATTCACCACATCCATCCTCGATGTGGGTCTCAATCCTGATGCAAGGCTGCTCGACTCTTATGAAATATCAGCAGGCAGTGAACTCTCCGGAAAACTCAATATTAAATCTTCGGATAAAGTTACAGTCCTTGAAATACTGCGGTTTGTAAATAAGATGCCATTCTGTCATACAACATCCTTCCTCGGTTCAGACAGATTTCCCGATATTCAAAATCATATAAGAGGCAACTTTTCTCTTTATGAGCTTTTAAAGAAGCATTATGATGTTGAAGCAACGAGGACTTCATCCACCTTTGAGGTTTCCATGCCGGAAAATCCAGACATGGATATCCTTCAGATATCTCCAAAAATACCGCTTCTTGTTGTGAAGAGCGCTGCAAAAGATCAGAACAGAGAGGTTGTAGAATACTGCATTACCAAATTCAGAGGGGATATATGCAGTATTACCGTAGATTTCAATGCAGAAGGGAGGTGATAGGCACTAAATGGAGTGTTGGAGTAATGGGGAAGGCTGCCGCCAGCCGGACAAGGACATAGCGGCAGCCTGGTGATAGAAATATTCTTTCTATCGTAACTAATGATAACACTAAACGATTTTTTACTCAATTAAGGAGGCATAACAATGAAGAAGATTGTCGTTGCAATACTGTGCATCATGGCAATGATGACTATTTTAACAGTATCAGCGGAGGCAAGGGATAGATGTCTGGTGTTTGGGCTTCTCCCTGCTGAAGATCCCAGGGTAATGATAGACAGGTTTACGCCAATGAAAAACTTCTTAGAAAAGGAGATTGGTCAGTGCATTGAGCTTTTTGCTGCAACGGACTATGCAGGTATTATCGAGGCAATGCGAGTAAAAAAGGTTGATTTTGCATTTTTTGGTCCTCTCTCATATGTTAAGGCAAGCGAAAGAGCCAATGCTGTGGCATTTGCAACAGGTGTAGATAAACATGGCAAGTCGGGTTACCATTCCTATATGGTGGCAACACCTGAAGTCGCTAAAAAACTTGGAATAACAATTCCACTTGAAGGACAAAAGGGACTTGAAATCATCAGGGAAAAACTCAACAATCATAGAAGGGCATTTACATTTACCTTTACCGACATCGCATCTACCTCAGGTTTTGGTGTGCCAAGATACTACATGCATTTGGTCGGTATAGTGCCCGAAAAGGTCTTCAGAAGAGTAGGCTTTGTCGGTTCCCACGATGCAGCAGCCCTCGTAGTTCACAATAACATTATACACATGGCATCTGTTTATGATAGGGCATATCATACATTAATAGACAGAGGCAGGATTACCAGTGATTCTGTTGTAATCATATGGAAATCTCCTCGTATTCCAGGTGAACCGTTTGCCTACAGAGGTGACTTAGATCCAAAGACAAGGGATCTTTTAAAGAAGGCAATTGTCAGAGTACCAAAAGACCTTACAGGTTATGCAGATATGGTAGGACATAGGCTGGCAGATGACAGCGAATACAATGTTATAAGAGACATGAATAGAGTATTAGCCGGCTTGAGATAAAAAACAGATTTAGGTTGAGGTCAAGAATATTATTTTCTTTGCCTCAACCTTAACTTAAACTGATGGAGGACAAATATGGTAAAGATTGAAAACATAAAAAAGCGATTTAGTGGCAGAGATGTTTTAGATGGAGCGGATATGTTAGTAAGAAAGGGTGAGGCGGTTGCCCTCATCGGCCCCAGCGGTTCAGGAAAAACAACATTGATAAGGGCAATAAACGGCTTTGTAGTTCCAGATTCAGGAAAGGTTATTGTCGGAGACAAAGAGATCAATTACAAAAATAAAGAATCCCTGAGACAGACGAGGAAAAAAATAGGAATGATATACCAGCTCTTCAATCTTGTGGAGAGGGCATCGGCGCTTGAAAATGTTATGGCAGGGGCATTGGGCAGGCTCGACAACGGAGTTAATCTTATATCGTCCACAATTGGTCTTTTCCACAAAAAAGAAAGGGACAATGCCATGGAACTACTTAAATTTGTCGGCATTGAAGATAAGGCATTTGAGAGGGTTGATCGCCTGAGCGGCGGTCAGAAGCAGAGAGTTGCAGTTGCGAGGGCATTAATGCAGGACCCTGAACTCCTACTTGCTGATGAGCCGATAGCAAACCTCGACCCAAAGACAAGCAGAAAGATACTGGATCTTTTATTGAGAATAAACATGGAAAAGGGAATAACAATGATATGTGTCCTTCATCATCTTGATACGGTTACAGACAACTTTAACAGGGTTGTTGCCCTCAAAAATGGCAGCATCTGTTTTGACGGAGAGACACACAACCTTACCCATAACCATATACATGACATTTACGAATTTGAAGAGGAAAACGTCGAGGAGACCAGATGTCTGGCAGCTTAATCGCCATATATGCCAGAAGGGTAAAAGTTTTTCTCTTATGGTCCTTGTTCATCATAATCATACTACTCTCTTTCAGGGTCTCAAATGTAGATATAAAGACATTGGTCGAGGGCTTTCCTTACGCTGTATTCCTCATAGGAGAGATGTTTCCTCCAGATTTCTCCAGGTGGGAAAAGATACTGCTTCTGAGCATTGAAACCATTGCCATGGGCTTCTGGGGAACAATCCTCGGCATGATTATTTCCTTTCCTTTGGGATTTCTTTCTGCAAAAAACACATCAGGAGGGATTCTATACTACATTTCAAAGGGTCTCGCGAGTTTTTTAAGGTCCATCCCGGAAATCGTGTATGCATTAGTCTTGGTAATATCATTCGGATTTGGCGCACATGTAGGTGTTTTGGCTTTATCCCTTTCCACCATAGGGCTTTTGAGCAAATTTTATGCAGAGGCAATCGAGAGCATAGATAAAAACCCTGTGGAGGCGATACAGGCGACAGGGAGTCATGGTTTAGGCGTCATTAGACATGCAGTGCTTCCGCAGGTATTCCCGTTATTTATGGCGTATAACCTGTATCAATTAGACCGCAATATCAGGTATGCCACGGTGCTTGGACTTGTAGGGGCAGGAGGTCTTGGTGTTGAACTCTTTACCCAGATGAGGTCATTCGATTATCAGCAAGCAGCAGCGGTTATAATAGTCATCTTTGCAATCATAACCATTATTGACAGGGTATCAGCCCGATTGAGAAAAGATATAATCGACGGAAAATTCATGAACAAAGAAAACAAATATAAAGACAGCCTGCTCATGCTGATTGTGTCAGTGATTGCTATATTATCCCTATACTTCATGCCCGTAGATTTTAAACAGATGGCTTATGGCATACCGAGGACATGGGAATTTTTAAAAGGCATGTTTCCGCCTGATTTCTCAGGCATAGCCGTTTACTTAAAATTGATGCTTGAGACCGTTGCAATGGGAATAAGCGGCACATTCCTTGCCGTCGCCATCTCTATTCCCATAGGTATGCTCTCAGCAAGAAATGTAATACATGCACCTCTGGTCTATAACATCATGAAGGAGATTACCAATTTCCTTAGGGCAATGCCCGAACTCATGTTAGCCCTTATATTTGTTGTCGCAGTTGGTCTTGGTCCGTTTGCAGGTGTTCTGGCAATTGCACTTAGCTCTGTAGGATTTTTAGGAAAGTTTTATGCAGAGGCAATTGAAAATGTAGATCCGAAACCCATTGAGGCAGTTGAGGCAACAGGTGCAAGGTTTACTCAGAGGATATTGCATGCAGTATTCCCGCAGGTTATACCCCTGTTTAATAGTTATAACCTCTTCCTCCTTGACAAGAGCATTAGGGAGGCAACTGTTATGGGAATAGTAGGCGCAGGAGGAATCGGCTTTAATCTTGTCATGAGCATGAGAGCCTTTGATTATCAGGAGACTGCAACCCTAATACTTATAATCCTTTCTACTATCATGCTCGTTGACTGGCTCTCTTCATATTTAAGAAAGAAGGTGGTGTAGTTATGAAGTTATGGGATAATGGAGTGATGAAAACTAATTCAGTAATAACGAAGATGGATGAAAAATCCATAGAGAAATTGATTGCCCTCATCCCACAGGAAAAAATCAATATCATAAAAAAGCCTGAAACAGGGCTTTTGATGATGGCAGCAAAGGATTCCTTTGATACGGATTTTTATCTTGGAGAGATTCTCGTAACAGAGGCAGAAGTAGAATATAAAAGGCTGAAAGGATACGCAATGGTGATGGGCAATGAACCAGAAAGGGCGCTCTTAGCGGCCTCTGTGGATGCGATTTTGCAGGCGGATAACGAGGATTTAAAGCAGAAGGTGATAGATTTCATCACTATACAGGCAAGGAAAATAGCAGAGTCGGATGAAATGGAAAAAAGGCTTATTGCAAAGACAAAAGTAAATTTTGAGACAATGGTAAAAGGATAAAAGACAGGAAATTGGACATAGGCAATAGGAGATTGGCAATGCAGATAAATGATGAAACATTCATAACACAAAAGACCTTCAGGGCGCTTCTTCAGGCAATGAGCCATCCGGGAAGGGTTTACCAGTTAGAACAGAAAACAGAAGTCAGAAGTCAGATAACAGATAAATATAATCTGTTTTCTGTCCTTCAGACCCTCCTTGACCATGAGGTGGGATTCTGTGTCATCGGCAAAGAAAAGGAATATCTAAAAAGCAATATTTCTGAACTCACCGGATGTCCTGTTAAAGACATATCTGATGCGGATTTTATTATTGTCTCTGATGGTGAAAGTAACGGAGAAATTCTCAAGGCAAAGAAGGGAAGCCTTGAGTATCCTGATACAGGAGCGACGGTTATTTATTCTATTCGCTCTCTTTCGCAAATCCCCCCTTACCCCCCTTTAGTAAAGGGGGGAATAAGGGGGGATTTAAAGCTTACCCTTAAAGGACCGGGCATCAATGGCGAAATATCGCTATTCCTAGTCGGAGTCAGCAAAAAGGAGTTTCATTATTTAAAGGAAATAAATTCCGAATATCCGCTTGGCATTGATTCAGTTTTTATAGATAGTGCAAACAGGATTATGTGCATTCCAAGGTCAACAAGAATAGAGGTGAGATAATATGGGCTATGTAGCAGTAAAAGGCGGTACAGAGGCAATAGAAAATGCTGCCATGTTCCTTAATTATGAGAGGATAAAAGGGAATTCAGAGCCGCTTAGGGTTGAACAGATAAAGGAGCAATTGTATCTCCTTGTTGACAGGGTCATGGGAGAAGGCTCACTTTATGCCCCCGAGCTTGCTGCCCTTGTCATAAAGCAGTCTGCGGGCGATACATTTGAGGCGGCCTTTATGCTCAGGGCATACAGGACAACACTGCCGAGGGTCGGTTATTCAATCCCCCAATCCACAAAAGAGATGCGGGTTATAAGGCGCATCTCTGCTGCATTCAAAGATATACCTGGAGGTCAGATATTAGGGACTACTCCGGATTACACATTAAGATTGCTTGACTTTGAGCTGCTAAATGACACATCAGAAAAAAGAGAAAGTTTCATAAGAGGGCTTTTTAATGGCATTGATGCCGCTCCTCCAATTCCCGACAGCTTTCCAAAGGTCATAGAAGTTTTAAGGAATGAAGGACTTCTAATAGAAAGTGTCAGTAGCCAAAATGGCCTGCCTGCGTGCCTGCCTGAGCGAGTCCGCTCGCAGTCAGGCAACGCACAGGCAGGCATCTTTGACATAACGAGACAGTCCCTTACTTTTCCAGCACCAAGAAGCGCAGCAATGCAGACAATGGCAAGGGGGGAAACAGGTGGAATGCTGCTACTGGCATACTCCAACATACGAGGCTATGGAGATATCCATCCCTTTTTAGGAGAGATGAGAGTTGGCTATATCCCAGTAAAAATTAAACATCCGCTTACAGGTGAGCCATATACTGTTGGAGAGGTGAAGGTGACAGAGGCAGAGATTATTGCAAGATTTACAATAAAAGACGGTTCCCCAAAATTTACACTCGGTTATGGTCTTTGTTTTGGTCATAATGAAACTAAGGCCATAACCATGGCAATTCTTGACAGGGCAATGCAGTCTGCGGAACCAAAGCCTGTCACCGAAGTTCCCTCGATTACGGCCTTCGAGGGCAGGCTTAATCGGGGAATGCCTTCTGAAGATCAGGAGTTTGTCCTTTACCATCTGGATGGCATAGAGTCTATGGGCTTTTGCAACCACTGGAAACTGCCTCATTATGTCACCTTTCAGTCTGATTTGGATAGACTGAAGAAGGCACAACAAGAGTCAGGAGTCAAAAATGAAACTTAAAGAATGGATTGCCAATAAAGAACACAAAGACAACATAAGACACCTGTCTGCGTGCAACGCACAGGCAGAGAAGTCAGAAGTCAGACATAAATTTAGCGGGTATAATTTTGCCTTTATTGACGAGGGTTCAAAAAGAGAGATAAGGAGAAAGCTCCTCAAGGCAATTGCAATACCTGGTTATCAAGTGCCATTTGGCTCAAGGGAGCTTCCCATTGCGAGTGGATGGGGAACAGGCGGATTGCAGATAACATTCTCAATTATTGGCACGGAAGACATCCTCAAAGTCATAGATCAGGGATGTGATGGAAGCGTCAATGCTGTGAATATCAAAAAGCTCATAAGTAAGGTGGCAGAAGTGAGAACAACCATAGATACCCATGAAGCAACCATTATACAGACAAGACACAGAATACCCGAAGAAAGGATGAGAGAAGACCAAATACTTGTGCTTCAGGTGCCTTTGCCAGAGGCACTAAGGAGAATTGAGCCGTCAGAGGTTGAGACAAGAAGAATGCATGCAGAGGCGGATTATAGCCTTATGTGGCTTTATCTTTATGAAGACATTGTTAAATTCAAGGAGATAAGCATAGCATCGCGGTATCCAGTGATGGTGGGCGGCAGATATATCATGGATCCGAGCCCAGTACCGAGATGGGATGTGCCAAAGCTCCATATGGCAGATACCCTTTATCTCTTTGGTGCCGGCAGAGAAAAAAGGATATATGCTATTCCTCCATATACAAAGGTTGAACCACTTGAATTTGAGGATTTTAAATTCAGGATTGAGGACTTTAAGGGTGAATCATGCATGAGGTGCGGAAGCAAAGATACATTTCTTGATGAGATAATCGATGATGCCACAGGCAGGAGGACTTACCTCTGCTCTGATACAGGCTACTGCGATAAAGTGCTTGAAGGCAAGGAGGGCAAATATTATGGAGACTGAAATTAGCAAAGCAACAGGCAAAGATTTGCCCTCAATCCTTCATCTCTATGCCAATCTGGGTATGGATGATGGCAACATACTAACTTTAAAAGAAGCAAAAAGGATATTCAACAGAATAAAAACATATCCCGACTATAAACTCTACATAGCCCGGGTGGATAAAGAAATTGTAGGAACATTTGCCCTTATTATTATGGATAATATCGGCCATATGGGTACGCCTTCAGGAATAGTAGAAGATGTAGTGGTGCACCCAGAATGGAGAGGAAAAGGAGTTGGTAAAAAGATGATGCAATTTGCAATGGAGCGATGCAAAAAAAGAGGTTGTTATAAGATGGCTTTATCAAGCAATATCAAACGGGAAGATGCCCATTGTTTCTATGAATCGCTGGGCTTTAAAAAGCACGGTTACAGCTTTATCGTAGAACTTGCAGATTATCCGAATGATCAAAAAGGTGAATAACATGGTTATAGTGCCAATACTTCATGTTAAAAATCTCACAAAGATATTCGGAGATGGATGTCCTTTATGCCCTCATTCAACCGGTCCTGAATACGAGACGAATGTGTGCAAACACTGCGGCTCTGTAGTTGCATGCAGCGATGTCTCCTTTGAGCTTTATCCCGGAGAGATTTTAGGCATTGTTGGCGAAAGCGGCTCAGGCAAAAGCACTGTTGTCAATCTTCTCCACTTTGACTGGGAGGTAACATCAGGAGAGATGTTTGTACAAAATACAAAGATGAACGGAAGCATAAATATTAATGAGAAGAATTTGTTTGCGCTAAGTTCCTACCAGAAGAGGCAGATAAGAAATTCCTTCATGGGGATAGTCTATCAGAATCCTTATCTTGGTTTGAGGATGGATGTGAGTTCAGGCGGAAATATTGCAGAGCGGTTGATAATGGCAAACTGGAGAAGCATTGCAATGATGCGGGACAGGGCATCGGAGCTTCTTGAAAAAACAGAGATACCTGTAAAACGGATGGATGAGCCTCCGAGGAACTTCAGCGGCGGTATGCAGCAAAGGGTTCAAATCGCAAAGGCATTATCTAATAACCCCCTGATACTCTTACTTGATGAGGTAACCACAGGGCTTGATGTCTCTGTTCAGGCAAGGGTGCTGGATTTGATAAGAAATCTCCAGAGGGAGATCAATCTATCCATAATTGTTGTATCCCATGACCTTGGAGTTATAAGGCTTTTAACAAAAAGGACTATTGTTATGAAATATGGAAGGATTGTGGAGATAGGGCTTACAGACCAGATACTGGAAGACCCGCAGCACCCATACACGCAGATACTTGTAAGTTCGCAGCTTTGATCATAAAATTCCCCTTTATTAAAGGGGAGGGGGTTGTTACATTGCTTAAAATAGATAATTTATCAAAGATCTTTAACATTCACATTCTCGGCGATAAGGTAATCGAGGGGTGCGATGACGTTTCATTTATTGTGGAGAGGGGCGAGTTTTTAGGCATTTCAGGACCAAGCGGGGCAGGCAAAAGCACCATCCTCAAGTGCATCTATCGCACTTACTTGCCCTCAGGCGGAGACATCTGGTATGACTCCGTGCTTTATGAACAGGTCAACCTTGCCGCAATTGCAGACCATATGGTTATTGGGCTCAGACATAAAGAAATTGGTTATGTGTCGCAGTTCCTGAAGGTAATTCCGAGGGTATCTGCTATTGACATAGTGGCAGAGCCATTGTTATTAAAAAACGGTGCATCGCCAGGGGAGGCAAAAACAAAGGCAGGAGAGCTTTTAGAAAGGCTCAATATCCCCCAAAAGCTCTTTGACGCTTATCCAGCAACCTTCAGCGGTGGCGAACAGCAGAGGGTGAATATCGCAAGGGCGATTATATGGAAGCCGAGGCTCTTGCTCCTTGACGAGCCCACAGCCTCCTTAGATAAAGATTCCACTGCCATTGTTATGGAATTGCTGAAGGAGATGAGAAGCGAAGGGACCTTAATGGTAGGAATATTTCATGACAATGAACTCATGGAGTTGATGGCGGATAGGATATATAGAGTGAATTTAGGGGCCAAATCATAAGCCAGGCTTATTGTCATTGCCCGACTTGATCGGGCAATCCAGACGCCGTCCCCCGATTTAATCGGGGGAACTATTCAAGGAAATAGATTCCCGTTTTCACGGGAAACCCTGGATTCTCTGGTCGAGCCAGAGAATGACATTTTTAGAGGTTAGATATGCAGAATAGGGATTTTGTTATAGAAAATGCCGCAGTAGTTTTACCTTCGGGGATACTAAAAGGCGCTTCAATTAAAATTGAAGACAGGATTATCTCAAAAATTAGAGAGGGGAGTATAAACTCCAGCCAGAAAAGAATTAACGCACATGAGAGATTTTTACTGCCCGGCTTCGTAGACCTCCACAGCGATGCCATAGAAAAGGAGATAGAGCCGAGGCCGAACAGTTTCTTTCCTGTAAACATTGCTATCTTTGAACTTGACAAGAAACTGGCATCCTGCGGCGTTACCACAATATTCCATGCCCCGTCCTTTGCAGAAGGAGAAATAGGCGTGCGCTGTAACAAAAAGGCTTCTGAGATAATAAAAGAAATAAATCGCCTTAAAGGCAGGATGAGTGTAAAGACAATGGTTCATGCAAGATTTGAGATAACCGATGATAGAGCTATTCAGTATCTGGAGGCGCTGTTGAAGGATGGAAATATAAATCTGCTTTCATTCATGGATCACACACCCGGACAGGGGCAGTATAAGGAGGTTGCTTCCTTTAAGCATTACTTCGGCGCTGTGTATAAAAAAAGCGATGCAGAACTTGCAAAAATCATAGACAGAAAACTGTCTGTAAAGGAGTCTGTGAAATCACATGTAGATTATATTGTCGACCTATGCAAAACCATGAACATTCCCATGGCGTCCCATGACGATGACTCTGAAGAAAAGATTCGTTGGCTCAAGGAAATGGATATAAACATATCTGAATTTCCGGTTAATATGGATGCTGCATGCGCTGCAAAAAAGGGCGGTATCCATGTCTGCCTCGGCGCTCCCAATGTATTGAGGGGAAATTCACAGGCAAAAAACATGAGCGCAAGGGATGCCATAGTTTCGGGCTATGGAGATATACTGTGCTCAGATTATTCGCCCATGACCATTTTACATGCGGTATTTACACTCCATAAGCATAACATTCTTCCCCTGCATGAGGCTGTAAATATAGCAAGCCTTAATCCTGCAATAGCAGTAGGGATTTCCGATAATACAGGTTCTATAGAAGAAGGCAAAGAGGCTGACCTAACTATAGTGGACATAGGTGAGGAGATTCCACGAATTGTAAAGACTTTTGTATCAGGCAGGGAGGTGTTTTCCACGTCAAACTCCTTCTTTTAACCAAAATTTAACATTTCCTTAATACCTGTGAAATATTTCACCTGTAAAATAAAATCATGATGTATAGACAGCCGCCTGATAGAAAGACCTTCTATAGGTATTGAAAACAAATGGTTCTTTCGCAAAAAAGTTGCAAAGATGAAAATAACATATAAAGATAGATGCGGCATGCATTTTTTGTCATTCCCGCTTGTCGGGAATCTTTCTTTATAAATCATATACTTAAAGAAGGATTCCGAACAAGTCGGAATGACATTCCTAATAGATGTATGTGTTTTATAAAACAAACTAACCTCTTTCAACTCAAACACGAATGAGGGAAACAAATTCTACGGAGGAAAAATGAAGAAAGTGCTGATAATAATGCTTTCCGCTTTATCCATTTTTTTGACAATTTTTTCAGCAACAGGGGTATCAGATGCAAAAAACCCAAAGGCAACGATAGGTACATTAGCTGGCTTTGCTAAGATTCCATGGGATACCTTCTATGACCCCTTTAGGTTTGTGGATTCTCCTCTTCGTGTTGGCACTGGCTTTTGGGTCGCCCCTCCCCCTGGTGGCACTAGTTGGCAGCGTCAGCCCTACTACGGAATTACAGAAGGTGCATCCTTTGTCCACCCCAACATAAAGACCGGTGTCTCCTTTCCATTGCCAAGGCATCCAATACAGGGTTTTTCAGGTGTCCTATATGAGGGGGATGGCACATATTGGGTCATGGTCGATAATGGTTTTGGATCAAAGGGTAACTCCTTGGACACTCATCTCAAAATAGCACGAATTTTGCCAGACTTTAAAACTCATACGGTCTTCATTGTAGAGATGATTTTCTTGCATGATCCAGACCGCACAATTCCCTTTCACATTGTCCATGAAAACACAGAAAATCGCTATCTAACAGGCGCTGATCTTGACCCCGAGTCAATACAGAAAATAGGAGATCACTTCTATGTAGGCGATGAGTTTGGCCCCTTCCTCATTAAAGCAGACAGGAGGGGCAAAGTGGTCGGTTTTTGGGAAATCCCACATCCAACGATGTCTGGGAAGTTTTTAAGGTCGCCCGACCACCCTGCCATAGGCGTTCCTGCGATCCCGGGCACAGTTATGTTTAATGCGAGACGCTCCCGCGGTTTTGAGGGCATGGCCAGCTCCTTAGACGAAAGGTATCTATACCCGATGCTTGAAGGCCCTATCTACGATGTTGAAAAAAAGGACTGGGAGAATAAGGATGGGAAACACTTTATCCGCATATATGAGTTTGACATCCTAAAGGAAAGGTTCACTGGAAGGTCGTGGAAGTATTTGCTTGAGGAAAACACAAACTTCATAGGTGACTTCAATATGATTGGCAGGTACACCGGCCTCATAATTGAGCGGGATGGAGGAGAGGGTGAGCCTAAGATCGCTCAATATACGAGGCCCGCTAAATTCAAGCGGGTCTACAAGATTGATCTTAGGGCAGACCCCAAAGGTTTTGTGAAGAAACTAAACTATATTGACCTGATGAAGATTGATGACCCCGATGATGTGAACAAAGACGGGAAAACCACTTATACTATGCCCTTTGTAACCATTGAAAGTGTGGATAAAGTTGATGACAATCATATCATCGTAATAAATGACAACAACTTCGGCTTCTCAGCAGGTCGCAGACCCGGTTTACAGGAAGATACCGAATTAGCCCTGATTCGTGTCCCGCCACAGTTCTTAAGGGAGTAGGGACATACCTGTCTGCCGGTGTGGCACAGGCATGATAGAAAGACCTTCTATCGGTTTAAGCTTAACACAGAAGATTTTAGAAACAAAACAGCTCTTTATTGATTGAATATGTTGCGGAGGATATAATAAATTTAAAGATGCACCAAAAATTTAAGGAGGAGAAAATCAAATGAAAAAGATGTTATTTTTAAGTGTTCAGAAATTTCTGGGGATTATCGCATGCATCGGCTTATTAGTGTCTATTACGCCGGTTATGGGGCTTGCGCAAGCTGGAAAAACTAAAGACGGCCGTTTTGCTCCAACTAATGTTAATGTTATATTTTATCATCCCGATGGATATGGACTTAGTCATTGGAATGCGCTTCGCATATTGACAAAAGGCCCTACTGGAAGAATTAACTGGGACAGATTACCTCATATAGCAATATATACCGATAACATGAAAGATGCCTTAACAGCGAGTTCCCATGGTGGTGCAACTACCCATGCCTATGGTGTAAAAGTGGCGCGTGACAGCTTTGGACTTGACAGGCACAGCGAAATTACTGCCCTTTCTGGAAAAAATATGAGCATAATGGAAGAAGCCATACGGGCAGGCTTTGCTACGGCTCTTATTCAAACAGGTAATGTGACTGAACCAGGAACAGCGGCATTTGTGGCTTCAGTAAAAGAAAGGGATATGCATGAGGAGGTTGCCAGGCAAGTTATTGAGTCAGGTGTAGATGTTATCTTAGGAGGTGGGGAGGGGTGGTTACTACCAGAAGGCACAAAGGGCCGTCATGGTGTAGGTGCACGCAAGGATGGATTAAACCTTATAGAAAGAGCCAGAAAACTTGGATATGCAGTTGTCTTTAGTAGAGATGAGCTAATGAAGTTAGACCCTAAAACTCCAAGAATATTAGGAGTATTTGCTCATGGACACACATTTAACGATAGAGTAGAAGAAGACTTACGCGCAAGGGGATTGCCGCTTTATGTAGCAGGATCTCCTACGATTGCTGAAATGTCTAAGGCTGCTTTAAGAATTCTTTCAGAGAATCCAAAATCTAAGAAAAAAGGCATTTTTATTGTAGCTGAGGAGGAAGGAACTGATAACTTTGGAAATGTAGCCAATGCTAATGGTTCATTTGAAGCAGGCAGACGCGCTGATGAAGCCTTTGGTATTTTTGCCGACTTTGTAGGCAGAAACCCAAATACACTTCTTATAACTGCAGCTGACAGCAGCGCAGGGGGCAAAAGCGTGTTAGGCGAGGATGCCGAAGGAATGGCAAGACTTGCAAAAGAGGGAATGGCAGGACTTGGCGATATTAACAGCGGCGCAGACGGCAAATATGTAAGAGCGCCGCTTGATGGCATTGACGGCAGCAATACTCCACCGTTTGCATCAGCGCCTGACAGGCAAGGAGTCAGTATGCCATTTGTAATAACATGGGCAACTCGCCATGATCTATCAGGAGGAATATTGGTTCGTGCAAAAGGTATGAACGCTGAAAAGGTCTCTAATATGGCTGTGGTTGATAACACAGACATTTACCGTTTAATGTATTACACGCTATTTAATAAATGGCTATCTCAATAAAGAAGGTTCTTTCTCATTTCAAGT
>DBNT01000097.1 GCA_002299835.1 Nitrospiraceae bacterium UBA665
CAATAACTAATAACGAATAACGGATATTGACTCAATCCAGCCTACGCAATGCCTTCGCAGAAATACTGCTGTGCCATGCGCTGCTATTCCTTGAAAGCCCTTTCTATTATTCCGCTTCTTGGAATGATTGCTATTCCAGAGGAGTCTATATGACACCGGAAACGGTCTTTTTCGGGATCAAAACCAAACTCTTCGCCTTCATTGATAACATTAAGCTTGTCAACAATAACCCTGCAGAGCCTGCTTCCCTTTTTAATAACCACATGATCCAGTATTATAGAGTCCTCTATGCTCACATCATCCTCTATTACCACTCCGCTTCTTATGACTGAATTGCGAATATGCGCATTATGAATTACAACGCCTTCGGCTATAATACTGTTTTTTATCTCACCGCCCAGCACCTTTGTAGCAGGGCCTTTATAAGTTGAAGGGTGTATGGGCCATAATTTATTGTCAAGTTCAAAAACCGGCGTATGACCGAGCATATCCATATGGGAATTAAAATATGCCGGAATAGTTCCTACATCCCTCCAATATCCCACTTCTTCATAAGACCTTGTTTCAGGGATATTGTTAGTAGCAAAGTCATACGCAAATACCTTGCCTGTGTGAATAAGGTCCGGTATAACATGAGCGCCGAAGTCATGCTGTTTTTTGCTCTGCGCCTTTACCAGAGAATCTAATAGTATATTTTTGCTGAATATATAATTACCCATCGAAACATAGGCACGGGTAGAATCATCTGGCATTGGTGTAGGCTCCTTTGGCTTTTCCTGAAATCCAACAATCCTCCTTTCGCTGTCAGTCTGGATAACCCCGAACTGAGACGCCTCTTCTACAGGAACCGGTCTTGCCGCAACAGTAACATAAGCGTTTTTCGATAGATGAAAGTCTATCATCTGACGTATATCCATCCTGTAAATGTGGTCTGCTCCAAAAACTATGACTATCTCAGGGTTTTGCTGCTGAATGAGGTTTATATTCTGGAAAACCGCATCAGCAGTACCCTGAAACCATTCAGGCCCCATGCGCATTTGGGGCGGCACCACAGCTAAAAAATGCTCCTTTGTTACAGAAGAAATAACCCAGTTCTGCCTGACATGTTCGATTAACGACTGTGATTTATACTGCACCAAAAGATACATCGAATAGATATGGGAATTCACAAAATTGCTCAGGACAAAGTCAACTATCCTGTACCTGCCTCCGAAAGGCACCGATGGTTTTGAACGAAATGCTGTAAGCGGGAAAAGCCTTTCGCCTTTGCCGCCTGCGAGTATAAATGCTAAAACCTTTGGATGTGCCATAGTGCATCTCCTTATTAGCTCATGGCTCATAGCTCATAGCTCATAGTTTTTATTAGCATCCATGAGCCATGAGCTATGAGCTAATTACGTGGACGGTAGGGGAGTCGAACCCCCGGCCTCCAGAGTGCGATTCTGGCGCTCTCCCAACTGAGCTAACCGCCCTAAAAACAGTAACGAGTCCATCATAACGAGTGTAGCGTTTTTATTGTAGCATATGAGATTGCTAAAATCTCAAATGCCCTTTAATATATCTGTCTTAGTCTCGTTACTATTTGTCATCATATGATATACTTATTAAAATAGTGCAGTAGAGCAGTAGTTAAATTAAGGAGTGCATATGGATTTGAATTTAAACAGTCTAAAAAAACATATATTCTTTGAATTTATCAATATGGCAAAACGCGCCTTTATACTCATCAGATACTCTGAGGATGTAGTGCTTGGAAGACGCGGACTTACCGAAGAGGAAAAAGAAAACGGCATTATACTTGTATTTAATGATAGGATGAATTTTCAGTGGGATGATTATGGGCTTACAGCCACGCTCGTTTTCGGCACATCACCGCAAAAGTGTTTTATACCAGTTGACGATATAATAGCAGTATATTCACCAGAACTCAATGCCCAGTTTGTCATATCGCCGTCGCCACCTCAACCCCGGATAGTCAGCAGTCAAGAAGGATATGAAACAGCTTTATCAAATCTGAAGCAAAAGGGGTCCCCAGAAAGTCAAAGACTTTCTGGGGTAAAAAATGGCTTAAAAGATAAAAAACAGACCGGGCATGTAATAGAGGTAGATTTTACAAAAAAAAGAAAATAAGTTTTGGAGGATTGCAATGGCTGACGAGAAACTTTTGCATGACTTAATCATTCCTCCTTGATTAAATCAGGCAATGGCCTGCCAATATAATATCCCTGAGCATAATCTATGCCGATATTCTTCACCGCATCAAAAATATCCTCGTTTTCAACACACTACACTCCGCAATAGTCTTAATGTTAAATTCCTTGGCAAGCATATGCATGGTCTTAACTATAGACAGGTCTTTTTTACTCCTTACCATGCTCCTTATAAAGTCTCCCTCTATTTTAACAAAGTCTATAGGAAATCTTTTTACATAATGGAATGTAGAAAAACCCGAACCGAAATCGTCAATAGCAAATTTAAACCCTTCAAACTTAAGATTGTCTATAAACTTTTCCAAGAGTGTTATATTTTTGACTGTATCCCTCTCTGTTATCTCAAAGACAATACTGCCCGGACTAATGCTATATTGTCTGGACAGTCTTATTATGCTGGGGATGAAGTCGCTCAAAATCAAGGACTTCGGCGACAGGTTCATAAATAAATAACCATCATACGGCTCTTCTTTGAATTTTTCGAATACCTTTTCGAGGACTATGAGGTCAAGTTTACTTATTACGCCTGATCTTTCTGCAGCCTCTATAAAATCGCCAGCGCTAAGTATTCCGCTTTCTGTTTCGATTCTGCTTAAAACCTCGTAACACTCTATTCGTCCGGTCTCTGTATTGACTATAGGCTGGAAATAGGGGATTATTTTCTTCTGCTCAACCGCTCTTGATATCATAAAGGTCTTCTCGCTAAAGCTCTTGAATATTTCTACTATATCCGAAGCAGTCGGCGCCATAATCTTGTTTTTGCCCTCGGACTTTGCCCTGTACATCATATTATCAGCAAAAATAAACAGGTCTTTTGCATTGTCAGCATGATCCGGAAAGATTGCAAGTCCTATTGAAGTGGTCGCTTTTACGGTAGCGCCGTCAGGAGCAAAAAGAGCAAAATCAGAAACGCTTTCCATTATTCTGTTTGCAACCAAGAAGCCCTGTTCTTTATCAGCCTCCGGAAGCACAACAGTAAATTCATCTCCGCCGTATCTTGACAGTATATCACCCTGTCTCAATGCCTTTCTAACACTCATTGCAAATTCCTGAAGGAACTTATCGCCAAAGGCATGTCCGTATGAATCATTAATATCCTTAAAATTATCCAGGTCAATAACTAAAAGCGAAAATTTGTAATCATTCCTTTTTGCCCTTATGATTTCATAACCGAGCAACTCCCAGAACATCCTCTGATTATAAAGATTCGTCAAAGGGTCTCTTGTGGCATAATACTCAAGGTCTTTTGTATACTTTGAAATTGCTTTTATTGATCCGACCACATTAAGGAGTGTTGTAAGTATGCCGTCTATAACAAGGCTCCTAATGGTGTTTTCAAATGCTGTCTGAACTCCTATGCCAACCACGCCTCCTATCTGTGGTGTATCAAGCAGCAGGCATTTTGTCTTAAATTCGATATCTTCTTCCAAAATCTCAGGAAGATGTTTTGATGGCTTCGCTACATTATGCACAATCTCTATGTCAGGCATATCGTTAAATGCCTTCCTGTCCCGTATCTGCTTTACCACTATCCTTTCAAACATCTCTTTTGTAGCTTCAGACGGCGCATCTCTCCAGAATATTTCAAGATTATAAAGCTCCTCATTAACCCGGAATATAGAAAACAGGATATATGTCTCCATAACCTTGTTTATCTCAAGCAAAAGATGTTTTATATATTCCTTCCAGTCCCTGACGACCTCGGAGGTTATTATGAATTTTTCCAGTAGCCTTATTTCGAATTCTAATATATCTTTATCCACCGCCGTATTTTTTAGTTTTTCTACGAGTTCCCTGACCTCGGTCATCACTCTATTGAATTCAGTAAATCCCACTTCAGTGTTTCTCATATCAATCCTTGTAAGGTCTTTTACCGTATTTACATCTTTTATGCCTTCGTAGAAGGTCGCTGTTGATCTGTCTATCCTGGCGTTCAGAAAATTGGCTATAATAGCTGCCATAATAAGCGGCAGCGGTGAGAGGATAAGAAATAGCGTCATAGACCTCTCTCTCGCATCTGTAACTATATTGCCCAGATCCTGTCTAATCTCAATTACCCCCATCACTTCATTGCGGCGTGAACTTGCATGACATGACAGGCACTTGTCTTCAGCTTTAACCGGGTGTATATTAACTAAAACATTATTTGATTTAAAAAAAATAGCTTCACCTGTGCGGAAGGCATTCTCAATATTCTTACTCATTGCAGGCTGTTGCACTTTTCCATAATCCCTTTCAACAGATTCCCCCCTGTAGAGCTCCAGTTTAAATTCATGCAGCATGTAATCATAGACTGCTTTTGTGGAATCTGCAAACCTCTCTAATTCCTCCCTTGTCCAGCCTTTTTCCATAAGCTGAAACATTGAGCTAAAAACCTGGCGTGATATGGCATCAGCAGTAACCCTGGCATCTCTGACGATAATATCATGATAGAGAAAGGATGTAACCAGATAGGTTACGCCAAAACTCAGAAAAGAGACCACAAGGACAGAAATGCAGACAAAAGACTTCAGGCGGTACTGTTTTTTGGCAAATGACCTCAGAACCGGTATTTTTTCAAAGAAATCAAGTGTCAGCCTTTCTATTGTCTTTAAAAATTTTTCAATATTCTCTTTCAAAAGTCAATTCTCCTCCCTTCAGCCTTATTCTATCGCCTTTGCAGTAGCTTCTATCATCATAGCTTCTTCAGCCTTTCCAAGCAGTCTGTCCATATTAAGCAGTATTATGAGCCTGTCTTTAAGCTTTGCGATGCCCTTTATAAATTCCGTGCTCATGTTAGATGCCATTGGCGGTGTTGGCTCAACTATATTGTCCGGCACCCTCAGCACTTCGGATACCGAATCAACTGCAAGACCCATAGTAATACCCTGTATATCCATTATCATTATCCTGGACTGCGCATCATTATCTTTGTCAGCAAGGCCGAATTTTTTCCTGAGATTTACCACAGGGATCACTTTGCCTCTAAGATTTATAACCCCTTCTACATAATCGGGCGAATTCGGCACCCTCGTTATCTCCTTCATTCTGTTTATCTCCTGAACCTTGAGAATGTCAGCAGCGTATTCCTCGCTGCCGAGGGTAAATGTTACGAGTTGGAGTATTGCATTGCTCCCCGATGATTTCATAACATTTGCTGTGCCTGATAATGCTACTACTTCGTTCATATCAAACCCCCTGTTTTCTGATATAAATTCTGCTTCTACGCAATTATACTAATTAACAACAAAAATATGAATCCCAAAAACAGAGATAGAAAATTGCCTTCCTTGAAAATCCCCCCTCCCGCAAGGGGAGGGGGGATTATCCCATTAAATCCCCCCTC
>DBNT01000118.1 GCA_002299835.1 Nitrospiraceae bacterium UBA665
TAGACTTTTGCAAGAGCCTCGAGTGAATGAAAAATAATAACTCAATTGCTCAATTACTTAATTACTTTAACTAAGGAGCGATAATGTTGCCTCAATTGTTTTTTGGTTATTTTGCGATTGTTATGGTGGTGTTGTCTTTGTTGATTATAACCCGTAGAAATCCGGTGCATAGTGTGTTGTGGATGCTTGTCCTGTTTTTTCATATTGCAGGCTTATATCTATTCCTTAATGCAGAGTTTTTGGCAGCCGTGCAGATCATACTTTATGCAGGCGCTATATTGGTGTTGTTCCTCTTTGTTATTATGATGCTAAATCTCAAGGAGGAACTGACAGTAAAGAGGTTTATAGGAGAATGGCCAATAGGAGTTGCCCTCGGGACATCTATACTTATGTTCATATTCCTTAAAGTAAGCGATATAGCCCAAGGCCCGGTCGGTGAATTCACGATTGAGGCCATAAAGGAAGAGACGCATACAAAAGCGCTGGGCAGGGTTTTATTCACAGACTATATATTGCCTTTTGAGATTGCAGGGGTGATTCTTTTGGTGGCTATAGTCGGAGCCATAGTGCTGGCAAAGAAAAAGATATAATTAGCTCATGGCTGATGGCTCATGGCTTTTATGAACTATGAACTAATTATGGAGGGAAAGATGGTACCGCTTGAGTGGTATATAGGACTAAGTGCAGTTATGTTTATGATAGGAGTAACAGGTTTTTTGATAAGAAGGAATATTATTATTATGCTTTTGTCTATAGAATTAATGCTGAACTCCGTAAATATAAGCCTTGTTGCCTTCAGCCATTACCTGCAGGACCTAACTGGTCAGATGTTAGTATTATTTATTATAACAGTTGCAGCTGGAGAGGCAGCAATAGGGCTTGCAATACTGGTGGCTTTGTTTAGAAATAAGGCAGTGGCACATACAGATGAAATTGCAGAGATGAAGGGATGATACAGAACTTCAAATTTCAAATTTCAAATTTTTACGGAGCAAAAAATGGATAAATATATCTTAATACCATTATTGCCGCTTATAGCATTTGCGATCAATATTATTTTTGGCAGAGGAATAATTAAAGACAGGGCTCATTATATAGCAATACCAGCAGTTTTTGGTTCTTTTGTTTTGTCGGTTATAGCATTTGCAGAAGTTGCAGGAGGCAAAGTTATTAATTATGATATTTACAGTTGGATTGTATCAGGCGACTTTAGGGTATCCATAGGCTTTTTAATTGATCAGCTTACTGTCATAATGCTCATAGTCGTAACGAGCGTCAGCCTTCTTGTGCATATATATTCTGTAGGCTATATGCATGGCGATCCTGGCTACTACAGGTTTTTTTCATACCTAAGCCTATTTACATTCTCTATGCTCATGCTGGTAATGGGCAATAATCTTTTGCAGCTTTATTTAGGATGGGAATTGGTCGGTCTTTGCTCGTATCTTTTAATAGGATTCTGGTATAAGAAAAAGGCACCTGCTGATGCCGGCAAAAAGGCATTTATAGTTAACAGGGTAGGAGATTTCGGATTTGGCATCGGGGTAATAATGATATTTCTTTTCTTGGGCACTCTAAATTATACCGAGATATTTGGCAGCATAGGAATGCTTACCGGCCAGACAATAAACATAGCAGGATTCAATGTTGATTTGATAACTGTGATAGCGCTTCTGCTATTTCTTGGCGCTGTGGGCAAGTCTGCCCAGATACCTCTTCATGTCTGGCTGCCTGATGCAATGGAAGGACCTACCCCGGTAAGCGCATTGATACATGCAGCAACAATGGTAACGGCAGGTGTTTTTATGATAGCGCGCTTTAATCCGGTTTTCAGTCTTTCAGAAACAGCAATGTGGACAGTTGCTATTGTTGGAGCTGTAACTGCTCTTTTTGCAGCTACCATAGCGTTGGTTCAGAATGACATAAAGAGGATAGTGGCTTATTCAACAGTGAGCCAGCTTGGATATATGTTTCTTGCATGCGGTGTCGGCGCATTCGGAGCAGGTATTTTTCATCTCTATACACATGCATTTTTTAAAGCGCTTTTGTTTTTGGGCGCAGGCAGTGTAATGCATGCTATGGCAGGAGAACTAAACATACAAAAGATGGGGGGCTTAAAAAAACATATGCCTGTAACTTATTGGACATTTCTGATAGCCTCTTTAAGTATAGCTGGAATTCCAGGCCTCGCAGGTTTTTTCAGCAAAGATGAAATTCTCTGGATGGCATATAATGCGGGTAGTCTCGGCAAATTTACATGGATTGTAGGGACAGCCGTCACGGCATTGACGGCATTTTATAGTTTTAGGATAGTTTTTCTCACATTTCACGGTAAATTCAGAGGAACGTCTAAATCAGATAATAGGCAGGAGTATCACCTGCATGAATCACCAAAAGTAATGACCATGCCATTGGTTGTGCTTGCAGTTGGCGCTGTAGCCGCAGGGTGGGTTGGCATACCTGAACTACTTGGAGGCGGAAACTGGATAGGTTATTTTCTTGAGCCGGTACTGGGACGCCCGGAGATTACAGCAACCTATACTGAAAAGTGGATGGTTATATCAATAGCTATAGTAGCGGCTTTGGCAGGGGTATTTATGGCATGGATGTTTTATTTGCTGAAACCGGAGATTCCAAAAAATCTTGCAATGAAATTTAAAAATGCGCACACAATACTATGGAATAAATACTATGTGGATGAATTGTATGATTTTGCCATAGAGAGACCTACAAAGTGGATTGCAAGCAATGTGCTTGTTGCAGTAACTGACAACAAGATTATAGAAGGCGTTGTCAACGGGCTGCCTGCTGCTATAAGAAACTTTGGCGAAAAGTTAAGAAAAGTCCAAACAGGCTACTTGCAGCACTATGCCATGGGCATGGCAATAGGGCTGTTTGTGATATTAGCGCTGGTAGTGATAGCAGCAAATTAGTTCATAGCTCATGGCTAAGTTAGTTAAATACTATGAGCTATGAGCTATGAACCATGAGCTAAACAGGAGGATAAATGGAAGGATTAGGGTATCCGATATTAAGCACCCTGATATTTCTGCCCATAGCAGGAGCTATAGCTATACTTCTTATTAAAAGAACTGCTGAAACATTTATAAAATGGACGGCCTTCTTGATAAGTGTGATAACATTTATTTTAAGCCTTCCCTTGTTTATTGGTTTTGACAAAACTACCTCTGAAATGCAATTTACCGAGACACATGAATGGGTGCCTGACTGGGGGATTAGATATGCGCTTGGTGTTGATGGCATAAGTGTGCTTTTTGTGCTTCTTACGACTCTTCTAACAGTTCTCTGTGTAACGGTCTCATGGAACAGCATAAAAGAAAAGATAAAGGAGTTTTATGCAGCTCTGTTTTTAATAGAAGGAGCTATAATAGGCGTTTTCAGCAGCCTTGATTTATTTTTGTTTTATATATTTTGGGAGGCAATGCTGATACCGATGTTTCTGCTGATAGGTGTGTGGGGGGGTCCCAACAGGGTGTATGCCGCTATAAAGTTTTTCCTTTACACACTTGTTGGCAGTTTGTTGATGCTCGTCGGCATAATAGTCCTTTACCTTAATACAGGCAAGACATTTGATATGCTTCAGATGATGGCAATGAATTATCCATACGCCATGCAGTTGATGCTGTTCTGGGCATTCTTTGCAGCCTTTGCAGTCAAGGTGCCGATGTTTCCGGTTCATACATGGCTTCCTGATGCACACACAGAAGCTCCGACAGCAGGCAGTGTTATCCTTGCAGGTGTGCTTATCAAAATGGGGGCATACGGCTTTTTAAGGTTTAGCCTGCCCCTGTTCCCTGAAGCGGCAAAAGATATGGCTCCAGTGATGATGATACTGTCTGTTATTGCAATAATTTATGGAGGCATAATATGTCTTGCCCAGACAGACCTTAAAAGGCTTATTGCATATAGCTCTGTAAGCCATATGGGATTTGTGACCCTCGGCATATTTGCCCTTAACACACAGGGCATACAGGGCGGCATACTGCAGATGATAAGTCATGGTGTCGTAACTGGCGCTTTATTTCTTTGTATTGGCATGCTATATGATAAGACGCATTCAAGACAGATAGGCGACTATGGGGGTGTAGCTACAGTGCTGCCTATATATGCGGCATTTTTCATGGTATTTACACTGGCTGCAATAGGGCTGCCTGGCACCAGCGGATTTGTAGGGGAATTTCTTGTATTAATTGGGGGATTTACTGCATGGAAGTTAATGGGAGTCCTTGCTGCAACAGGCATAATCATTGGTGCTGCTTATATGCTTTGGCTTTATCAAAAAGTATTCTTTATGGATGTTAATCCAAAAATAGAAGGACATAAAGACATTAATATAAGGGAAATTATGACCCTGCTGCCGCTAATAGTGCTTGTAATATGGATAGGCGTATATCCCAATACATTTCTGAGCTTTATGGATGTATCAGTGCAAAACCTTATAGATAGAGTAAATACAGCCGGTATGGTAGAAATAGAAACAACACAAGAGGTAACAGAGATGCCAACAGAGGTGATAAAATGATAGTGCCTATTCCAGACCTGACACCGGTAACGCCAGAAATAATAATGACAGTTTCAGCAATGGTGCTTCTCATGCTGGAACTTATTGTCAAAAATAAGAGCATAATCGCATTTTTGGGGATTGCTACTGCTGGGGCTGTATTTTATGTCATACCAATGAGTTATGGAGAAACATTTGGAGGTATGTTCATAAGCGATGAATTTAGCGCATACTTTAAGTTTATATTTCTAATAAATCTCGTTTTAACAATACTTATATCACTGAAATATATCCAGAGGCAGAAATCCAATTACGGTGAATACTACAGCATCCTCCTTTTTGCAACAGCCGGAATGATGATTATGGCTTCAGCAGGCGACCTCATTGTCCTTTATCTTGGCCTTGAGCTTATGGCATTAAGCACATACATACTTGCCGGCATAAAGAGGCATGACATTAAGTCAAACGAGGCAGCTATAAAATATTTCCTGCTCGGCGCATTTTCCTCAGCACTGCTTCTTTACGGAATATCTCTTATATACGGCCTTACAACAACAACCAATATTTACAAGATAGGAGAATATTTAGGAGAGGCGGGGGCGTCGCCGGCTGTTCTGCTCAGCATGGCGCTGATTATAGCTGCCTTTTCATTTAAGATAGCTGCAGCCCCCTTCCACATGTGGGCGCCTGATGTATATCAGGGCGCTCCTACATCTATAACAGCGTTTATGTCTGTAGGACCGAAGGCAGCAGGATTTGCAGTAATAGTAAGGGTATTTTATGTAGCCTTTGCAGAGGTGCAAGCAGACTGGACAGCAATACTGATAGGGATAGCCATACTCACAATGGCAGTCGGCAATATAATGGCGATAGCGCAGACCAATATAAAGAGAATGCTCGCTTACTCATCCATTGCTCATGCAGGATATATGCTTTTAGGTATAATAGCTGGCACACAGGCTGCAGTGGAAGCAATGATGGTATATATACTCATCTATGCGTTTATGAATATAGGAGCTTTCGCCATAATAATCCTCCTTGAAAGAGGAGATGAACTAAAAGATTATGAAGGCCTTGCAAAGGCGCATCCTCTGATTGCTGCAATTATGCTTGTATTTATGTTTTCCCTTATAGGCATACCTCCTACAGCAGGTTTTATAGGTAAATTTTACCTTTTTAAAGCAGCAGTGGATGCAGGATATACATGGCTTGTAGTCATAGCAGTGATTTTTAGCGCAATATCTGCTTATTATTATCTGAGGGTTGTAATGAACATGTATATGAAGGAACTGAAAGAAGAGGCGCCTATATATCTTACGCCGTCATTAGGTCTTGCAATATTGATTACCGTGCTGATGGTTATAATTATCGGAGTTATGCCATCCACTGTCTCTGGTTAAGGGTAATTATATTTGTCTATACCAATTGTGCTGGGAGATTTTTAATCTTATATGCCTTTGCCAGTTTTCACTCCTTTCTTTAAAGTTAGACCTGTAATGAGCGCCAACACTTCCTTTTCGCTGAAGAGCAGATTCTGTTATCAGCAGTGCAACTGTGAGCATGTTCTTAAGTTCAAGTCCTCGCCTTGTGTCAAAATTTATATCAAGTATATATTTCCATTTAGATAATTTTTCTTTTGCAACACCAAGAGACTCGCTGCACCTTATTATCCCGACCTTTTCCCACATGAGCCTTCTGAGAGATGTCCTTACCTCTTCCAGATCAAAATCAGGCATGGATATGTCAGAGGTTTTTTTCTTTTGAATATTGAATTTTAAATTTTGAATTCCGGCTTGATCCTTGCCTCTTAATCTCTGACCCTCTTGCTGGGCAGCAGCAACTCCTGCCCTATATCCATACACAAGCCCTTCAAGGAGGCTATTGCTTGCAAGCCTGTTGGCGCCGTGAACGCCGGTGCATGCAACCTCTCCTGCTGCATACAAGCCATCTATATTAGTTATACCATTTACATCTGTCTTAACTCCGCCCATCATATAATGCGCTGCAGGAGAAACAGGCACCAAATCCTTTGTTATGTTAACATCATATTGAAGGCATGTGGAATAAATCCTCGGAAATCTTTTTTTAATAAATTCTGCATCACGATGCGTAAGATCAAGATATACATGACTGCTGTTTGTCCTTACCATCTCCGATATAATCGCCCTTGAAACAATATCTCTCGGCGCAAGTTCTGCATCAGAGTGGTAGTTTTTCATAAACGGCTCTTTAAATATATTTTTTAAAATTGCCCCTTCTCCCCTCATTGTCTCGCTTAACAGAAACTGCGGAGCAGATGCTGCAAAAAGCACTGTAGGATGAAACTGCACAAATTCCATATCCTCAACAATAGCTCCTGCCCTATATGCAATAGCCATACCGTCTCCAGTTGTAACGGCAGGGTTTGTTGTCCTTGAGAAAACCTGTCCGGCGCCTCCTGTTGCCAGTATTGTTGCCTTCGCATGAATAGCAATAAAAAGGCCATCTTTTAATGCATATGCCCCGATACATTTTCCATCTTCAATGATAAGGTCAACTGCTGTACAAAATTGAAGTCTCTGTATATTTTTAAATGTCTTAACCTTATTTATGAGCACTCTTTCCAATTCCTTGCCCGTAGAGTCTCCGTGGGCATGGAGTATTCTTCTCCTTGAATGGGCTGCTTCTATTGCAAAAGACAATTTTGCCCCATCCCTGTCAAATTCAGCCCCCCATTCTATAAGTTCAAGAATTCTTGCAGTCCCTTCTTCAACGAGGATTTTAACAGCTTCTTCATTGCAAAGTCCGTCGCCAGCTTTTATGGTGTCTTCAAAATGGATGCCTACTTCATCTTCGTCACTTAATGCAACTGCAACGCCTCCCTGTGCATATTCCGTACTGCATTCTGTAGGGATGTCTTTTGTCACAACAATAACATCTCCATGCTGTGCAAGCTCTATGGCTGCCCTCAGTCCTGCAACACCGCTGCCGATAACAAGAAAATCTGTGGCTATATTTTGCATCATGCCTACATTTTACCATATATGCTTGACTACATCCTGTGTAATTCAATAAAATCCTATAAAAACACGGAGGATTTATAAATGACCAGTCAGGCAAAAGATGTGCTTGAAGAATCATTAAAAGGTTATAAAGAAAAAATTAGCCCTGTTGTTAAGGCCACTTTATCATGGGATAGAAACCTTATATTTGTAGGCAGAACCAATGAAGGATACGAGATAGAATTTGATGCACATGTGCAGTGGGGATGCAAGCCTACAGATGCATTGCTTCTTAGCCTTGCAGGCTGCATGGCAATAGATGTAGTGATGTTTCTTCAAAAAATGAAGACGGAGATAGCTAATTTTAAGATAGACATTATCGGCGAGAGAAATCCTTCTCCTCCTCAATACTTTAAGGCAGTTGAAATGATATTAAATATTGCAGGAAAAAATCTGGACCCTAAAAAGGTTGAACGTGCAATATCGCTCTCTCATGAAAAATACTGCTCTGTATATAATTCCTTGCGGAAGGATATGGATGTAAAGGTGAAATACATTCTTAAAGAAATAAAACCGGCAAAAGGGATTAGCGATTGATGCGTGTAGGAATAATTGCATCAACACAGACAGAGGCTGATTTAATCATAAAACAGCTTTCTCAAAAAGAAGACAATTCTATTCAAGGGAAGTCTTTCTATAAAGGCATTTTAGGACAGAAAACAGAGTTCATAATCTGTATATGCGGCGTGGGTAAGGTAAACGCCGCTCATACAACTGCGCTCCTTATTGAAAAATTCAAGCCAGACTTGATTTATATTGTCGGCGTAGGAGGAGCCTATCCATCATCAGGATTAAAAATCGGAGACATTGTTATTGCAGAAAAAGAGATTTACGGGGATGAGGGACTAATAACATCGACGAACTTTCATACAATGGATAAAGTTGGACTTCCCTTAGCAACAATTGATAGAATCAATTATTACAACGAATTCTCCATGCATATATCTGAAAAATTCAAAATTCAAAATTCAAAATTCAAAGTAAAAACTGGTAACTTTATCACAGTCTCTGCATGCACAGGCACATTAGAGAGAGGGATAGAGATAGAAAAAAGATTCAATGCAATTTGCGAAAATATGGAAGGCGCTGCGATAGCTCATGTATGCGCATTTTCAGGGATTTTATCAACAGAGATAAGGGGAATAAGCAACATCATTAAAGACAGGGCAGCAGAGCCGCTCAATAAAGCAGATATTATCAAAGCTGGAGATTTTGCACAAACATTTTTTTTAGAGCGGCTTATATAACTTCATCACATCATCCCTTGTTATAACTGATTCAACTAATTTATAATCAACACTAATATCTTTAAACGTTTCTACTATATTTTCATATCCGCCTTCCTGCCTGTCTACAAGGGCTATCACCTTGACTATCTCAAGCCCTGCCTCTTTTGCTCTTGTAATCGCTTCAATGGTTGATTTTCCGGTTGTAATTACATCATCAACAATGGTAACCCTGTCGCCTGCTTTCACATTGCCTTCAATCCACTGCATTGTTCCGTGAGACTTTGCGCTCTTTCTCACAACAAATGCCTCAACTGGTTTTTCTTTTAAATACGATGCATAAGCCACTGCATTAGCTATTGGGTCAGCGCCCAGAGTAAGACCCCCGATGCCTTTAATGTTTAAATCCTTTACCATCTCAAAAACAATATTGCCTATAAGATACATGCCTTCAGGATTGAGTGTCACTGTTTTACAATTAAAATAGTAATTACTCATGCGGCCCGATACCAATTTGAATACAGGTTCTTCACTGTATTTAAAAGCCTTTTCATATATCAACTGGATTAGTCTGTCTTTCATTAAAATGGCATTAAAATGGCAGATGGCATTTTCTTTATTAATATCTTCTTTCAACCTTTTCGCTTTCACAAACCTCTCTTACAACATCTTTTACTAATCTGCCGTCTTCCCATACCCTCTCATGGACTTTCCGGCATCTTGTATGAGCATCTGGATGATAAAAGCCACCAACAGGATCGGCACGATACATACCCCTGCCATCTCGTGTTCTGTATTCAACAGGTCTTCCAGATATAGCAGCCTCTCTTGACCCTCTAACAGAAATATCTGTTAATGTAGCTCCTGCTACACCGCCTAAAGCAGCGCCTATAACGCCTCCGCGCCATGGATTTTGTCTGTCAAGAAGCGCTCCTGCTATGCCGCCTATTACCGCGCCTGCTCCAGCTCCTTCGTAATGATGCGCTGCACAGCCTGATAGACTAACTGTTGTTACGCTCAATAGCACAAATACCATCAAAACTGCTATTATGTTTTTCCTTTTCCGCATTTTCCTGTCCTCCTTTATTGTTTTAAATAATTTTACCATAATGCGTTATAATTACCATAATCCGTAGCCAAGCATTTACAAAAGCAAAGCAGGTATGGGTGAAAAGCCTTTAGCGGCGATACATTA
>DBNT01000171.1 GCA_002299835.1 Nitrospiraceae bacterium UBA665
CATATAAATAATCTTATCGCATTGCTAAAGGCTTTGATGCCATGCCTGCTTTGCTTGATTACGGATTATGGTTTTTAAATTTCCCTTCCGACTGCCTGAGCCACTAATTTTAATTCTTTCATAAGTTGTATAAACATTTCAGGCTTCAGGGACTGTTCACCATCAGAAAGTGCCTCTTCGGGATTCGTATGTACTTCTATAATAAGCGCATCTGCCCCTGCTGCAACCGCGGCCTTTGCCATAGGCGCAACCAGACCCCATTTTCCGACACCATGACTCGGGTCAACTACAACAGGCAGATGAGTAAGCTGTTTTAAAACAGGCACAGCGCTAAGGTCAAGGGTATTTCTTGTTGCTGTTTCAAATGTCCTTATGCCCCTTTCGCAGAGCATTACATTCTGATTTCCGCCTGACATAATATATTCTGCAGACATGAGCCATTCTTTTATAGTCGCAGACAGCCCGCGCTTAAGCAAAACAGGCTTGTTAACAGATCCTACTTCAAGGAGAAGTCTGAAATTCTGCATGTTCCTTGCGCCTATCTGTATTATATCTGTATATTCTGCAATCACATCTATGTCGCGCGGATCCATTATCTCTGTAATCACCGGCAAGCCTGTTTTTTTGCTTGCCTCTGAAAGATACCTTAAGCCCTCCTCGCCAAGTCCCTGAAATGCATAAGGAGATGTCCTCGGCTTGTAAGCACCCCCCCTTAAGAATGAAGCGCCTGCTTCTTTCACTTTTTCGGCTATTGTAGTTAAAATAGTTCTGTTCTCTACAGCACAAGGCCCTGCCATTACAGGAATCTTTTTGCCGCCTATAATACAGCCCTTTACATTTATTTCCGTATTTTCCTTTCTGAATTCACGGCTTGCAAGCTTGTATGGCTTTAATATCCTTACAACATTTTCAACACCGGTTGTTGCGCGTATAGCATCTTCCTCTTCTTCTGTTATTTTTGAAGTATCCCCTATTACGCCGACAATTGTCCTTTCGGTTCCGTGTGACACGGTTGCCTTTAGTCCCCTGCTTTGGAGTTTCTTTAAAATATGCCTGATATTCTCCTCAGGCGTATCAGGCTTTAATACGATAATATCCATAAATCCTCCTGTATTTAGTCATTAAGTCAATAAGTTACTAAGTCACTATAGCTACTTAATTACTCAATGACTTAATTACTGTCTTTAATGCTTCAATAAAACGTTTATTTTCCTCCGTCAAACCAATGGTAACCCTTATCTCTTTCTGTCCTACGGGTCTTACAATTACGCCGTATTTTAAAAGGGCATTATAAACAGCTATTGAGTCAGTATTAAGTGGTATATATATAAAATTTGCCTTTGTAGGAACATATCTAAGTCCTATGGAATCCAATTCCCTGTAAAGAAATTCTTTGCTATGCTCGTTGGTCTTGATTGATCTTTTTATGTGATCCTCATCTTTTAATGCATGCACCGCAGCTAATTGCGCTATTGTATTGGTATTAAAAGGCTCTCTGACTTTGTTCATCTCCGATATTATCTCTTTTTTAGCTATGCCGTATCCGATTCTAAGGCCGGCAAGTCCATATGCCTTTGAAAATGTCCTTAAAATAAAAATATTCCTGCCTTCCATAAAATAATTAAGTGTATCAGGATATTCGCTGTCAGTTACATATTCATAGTATGCCTCATCAACTACAACAAGAACACCATCTGAAACAATATCCATAAACCTCGCAAATTCATCTTTTTTATTAATAGTGCCTGTCGGGTTGTTAGGGTTCGCTATAAATACCATTTTTGTCTTATCTGTAATAGCTTCTGCCATTTTTATAAGATCATGCCTGTAATCAGCAAGCGGAACCTCTACTGCCTTTGCTCCAACAGACCTGACAGCCATGGAATAAACTATAAAAGACGGGGCTGCCATTACTGCCTCGTCTCTTGGCCCCATAAATGTCCTGACAGCAATATCTATAAGTTCATTAGAACCATTGCCGAGAATTATATTATCTAAATTTATGATTGATGATTTTTGGTTGATGATTGACAAATTCTGATTCTTTAAATCTGAAATTTGAAATTTGAAATTTGAAATTTTTTCACAGATGGCATTCTTTAGACTATAACCGCTACCTTCAGGATAGCGGTGAATATCGCAGTTAGTCTCTAAATATTCTTTCAATGCCTTTAATGCCTTTGGAGACGCCCCAAGTGGATTTTCATTAGATGCCAGTTTTATGCTATCTTTTATGCCAAGCTCCTGCTCAAGCTCTTTAACAGGCTTTCCTGGCACATACGGCTTTATTTCAGATACATAAGGCAGAGATTTTATCACTGTTTTTTTGCTGTTTGTTATCACTAATCAGGCCTCTCGCTGATTTCCTGAGCAGGATATGAACCTAAGTGTTTTAGATAAAGACTCTTATCCTTTATTTCCTCAATAGCCTTTCTCACTTTTTTATCATCTATATGTCCTTCCATGTCCACAAAGAAAATATATTCCCATGCCCTGCGCTTTGAAGGCCTTGATTCTATTTTTGTAAGGTTTATTTTCGCTTTTTTAAAAGGAAAAAGCACATCGTAAAGACTGCCGGGTTTGTCTTTTACGGAAAATAATATTGAGGTCTTATCCCTGCCTGTTTTAGATGGATAATCCTTTGCTATTACCAGAAACCTCGTATAGTTGTTTCTCTTGTCCTCTATATGCCTTTCGATAAACTTCAGGTTATATAACCTTGCTGCGATTTCACTCGCTACAGCAGCAGAGTCTTCATCCTTAGCGGCTAATTCCGCTGCCCTTGCCGTGCTTGTTGATTCTAAAATAGCCGCTTCAGGCATATTTGCCTCAAGCCATGACCTACACTGGGCTGTGGCCTGGGGATGGGAATATATCTTTTTTACCTTTGTCCTGTCACCGCTTTTTGAAAGTAAATTATGCGATACTTCCAGCATTACCTCAGCGGCTATTTTAAGGTCATAGTCCATAAACATATCAAGGGTATAGCTGACAACGCCTTCATTAGAATTTTCTATTGGCACAACACCATAACTGACCTTGCTGCTTTCTGCTATATCAAAAACATCCTTTATGCTGTCAACAGGCACATAGTTATGAGAAGAGCCAAAATACCTCATCGCTGCCAGATTAGTAAATGTTCCCTCTGGTCCCAAATATGCTACCTTGAGCGGCTCTTCAAGCGAAAGGGATGCTGAAATAATCTCTCTAAAAATAACTTTAAGTGCATCATTAGGAAAAGGCCCGTTATTAATAGCGGTTATCCGTTCAACAATAGCCCTTTCTCGCTCAGGAGAATGAAACTTTATGCTTGAGGTGCGCTTTATGTCAGCTATCTTTATTGCAATATTAGCTCTTTTATTCAAAAACTTAAGTATCTGCGAATCTACAGCGTCAATCTCGCTTCTCATTTTTTCAAGATCTGCATTCGTTTCTTTTTTTGCAATCATAGTTTTTAATGATACAGCAATATATGCTGATTTTTCAATGGTTAAAGCCTGTGGAGTCTGATAATATTTGGCTTTCCTAAAAATGATGAGCTTGCTGCAAATACAATGCTATCACCTGTTTCAACAATTTTATCCCTAATAAGAGACTTCTCTATCTCCTCCATAAATTTAGAATCGAGGCTTTCAACATCTTTCCGCTTTATCAACTCTGGAATAACATTCCAGTAAAGAGGCATCCCCCGCAGCACCTTTTCGTCAGGCGTAAATGCAATTATCGGCATATCAGGCCTCAGCTTTGATATAAGTCTTGCTGTAAATCCGGAATGAGTAAAAATAACTATACACTTTGCCCTTATATCATGTGCTGCCTTGCATGCTCCGTCAGCAACAGCCTCCGGAAATGTATTTCCTATGCGGTATTGAGAAAGGGTCCTCAGAAACGGGGTCCCCAGAAAGTCTTTGACTTTCTGGGGTGGAGTGTCACAGACTTTTTGGGGTGGCAGCACAGTCCTTTGTTCATGAATTCCCTCTGTATATCTTATAATCATATCCATCATTTTTAACGCCTCTACCGGATATTTTCCCGCTGCCGTCTCTGCCGACAGCATTAATGCATCAGAGCCGTCAAGAACCGCATTGGCAACATCAGTAGCCTCGGCCCTCGTAGGGCGCGTATGGTTTGTCATTGATTCAAGCATCTGCGTTGCAGTAATTACAAGCCTGCCTTTTTTGTTTGCAAGGTTTATCAGCATTTTTTGTATCATCGGAACCTTCTCGGCAGGTATTTCCACTCCGAGGTCTCCTCTGGCAACCATTATACCGTCTGCAATATCAATAATATCGTCAATGTTTTCAAGCGCCTCTGGTTTTTCTATTTTGGCTATTAGCGGAGGAAGGGTCAAATTATTTTTCTTTGCCCAATTCAATACCCGCTCAATATCGTCTCTTGTCCTCACAAAAGATATTGCTACATAATCTATGCCCATTTTAAGGCCGAATTCAAGGTCATTTCTGTCTTTTTCGGTAAGTGCCGGTAGAGATGTCTTTGAGGTCGGCAGATTAACACCCTTTCTCGGCAGGAGAATGCCGCCTTCTACAACCTTTGTCATTAAAGCCTTCCTGTTTTTATCTATAACAATGAGCTTTATAAGTCCGTCATCGAGTAATATACTGTCTCCTTCTTTAGCATCTTTCAGCAGCGCAGGATACGAGATAAACAAACCTTTTTTAGTGCTTATACCAGTTCCTGGATAAACAAAGACTTCGTCGCCGGCTTTTAACACTAAACTACCGCTTTCTATATCGCCGACCCTGATTTTTATACCCTGTAAATCCTGAAGAATTGAGACTATCTTTTTCTGAGCTAAAGATTCATTTCTGACAATTGAGGCGACTTTTTTATGGGTTTTAGGGTCGCCGTGGGAAAAGTTCAGGCGTGCAACATCCATGCCGTTTTTAATCAATTCGCTTATTATATTCCTGCTCATAGATGCAGGACCCATTGTGCAGACGATTTTTGCTTTTCTCATATAATCACTCCGAGAGAGTTTTTACTCTTCTTCTCTTATCCACTCATTTCTTGTAATGCCCGACTGCTTGAGGATTCTTGTTAAAAGATCAATTCCGATGACCTGAGGCTCTTGCAAAAGTATATTTTTATGCCTAAAGTCTGTCATTCCA